>CAIVDX010000717.1 GCA_903904805.1 uncultured Rhodospirillales bacterium | reverse complement strand
TCCAAAGCCCTGCTGCGCGGCATGCCCGGCGCGGGGGCCGATCTGATCGAGATCGGCATGCCCTTCACCGACCCGATGGCCGATGGCCCGATCATCCAGGCGGCGGGCAAACGCGCTCTGTCCGCCGGCGCGAAAGTGGATCGCACGCTCGCGATGGTGCGTGATTTCCGCAAGGACGATGCCACAACGCCGATCGTGCTGATGGGCTATCTGAATCCGATCCTGTCCTACGGCGTGCCGCGCTTCTGCACCGATGCCGCCGCCGCCGGGGTCGATGGGCTGATCATCGTCGATCTTCCCTCGGAGGAAGCCCACCTGGTGGCGCCGCACGCCGCCGCCGAAGGGCTCGACATCATCCGCCTGATCGCCCCCACCACCGACGATGCGCGCATTCCGAAGGTTCTCGAAGGCGCCTCGGGCTTTGTCTATTATGTCAGCATCACCGGCATCACCGGCACGCGCAGCGCCACCGCCGAGGCACTGGCCGCGGCGATCCCGCGCGTGCGGGCCCACACCAGGCTGCCGATCGCCATCGGCTTCGGCGTGCGCACCCCGCAGCAGGCCGCCGAGGCCGTGCGCGTTGCCGACGGCGCGGTGGTCGCCTCCGCATTGATCGACACGCTGGCGGCCAGTCTCGACGAACATGGTCGCGCCCGGCCCGACACCGTGCGCAAAGTGCTCGATCAGGTCAGAACCCTTGCCGATGGCGTGCGCGCCGCCCGGGTCGCGAATGCTCCCGGAATCCCGGCATGAGCTGGCTCACCGAATATGTCCGGCCGAAAATTCGCACCCTGCTCGGGCGGCGCGATGTGCCCGACAATCTCTGGCACCAGTGCCCCTCCTGCCAGCAGATGATCTTCCACCGCGAGCTTGAGCGGAACCTGAAGGTCTGCACGCATTGCGGCCATCACATGCGGGCCAAGGCGCTCGATCGCCTCACCTGGACCTTCGACGACGGTGCCTTCACGCGCATCGAGCTGCCGAAAGCCCCTGCCGATCCCTTGCGATTTCGCGATTCCAAGCGCTACACAGACCGCCTGCGCGATGCCCGCGACAAGACCGGCAATGATGACGCGATCCTCGTCGCGCATGGCAAGATCGGCGGCCAGCAGGCTGTCGTCGCCGCGATGGATTTCGAGTTCATGGCGGGCTCGATGGGGGCGGCCGTCGGCGAAGGCATCGTCGCCGCCGCGCGCCTCGCGGTGCTGCAATCGGCACCGCTGATCATCTACACCGCCTCGGGCGGCGCGCGCATGCAGGAGGGTGCTGTCAGCCTGATGCAGATGCCGCGCAGCATCATCGCCGTGCGCATGGTGAAAGATGCCGGCCTGCCCTTCATCTCCGTGCTCACCGATCCCACCACCGGCGGCGTGACGGCGAGCTTCGCCATGCTCGGCGACATCCAGATCGCCGAACCCGGCGCGCTCATCGGCTTCGCCGGCGCGCGCGTGATCGAGCAGACGGTGCGCGAGACCCTTCCGGAGGGTTTCCAGCGCGCGGAATATCTGCACGCCCACGGCATCATCGATATGGTGGTGAAACGGGCCGAGCTGGCGGAAACCCTGGCGCGGATCACCTCGCTGCTCAAGCCGGCGGTCGTTGAGACGATGGCGGCAGAGTAAGGCAGGAATGGCCTTGGTTGAACAAAAGACCCAACAAACCCTGGTTGGTCTGGTTCGGTGTCGGATCGTATAGAGGGGCTCATCGCGCGGCTGCATGGGCTGCATCCGCGACTGATTGACCTCAGTCTGGGTCGCCTGAATGCGCTTCTGGCGAAGCTGGGCCATCCCGAGACGCGCCTGCCGCCGGTCATTCATGTGGCCGGCACCAATGGCAAGGGCAGCACCTGCGCCAATCTGCGCGCCATCGCCGAGGCCGCGGGCTGGCGCGCGCATGTCTATACATCGCCGCATCTGGTGCGCTTCACCGAACGAATCGTGTTGGCAGGCCAGGAGATTTCGCAAGCCGCATTGGCGGCCGCACTTGCCGAGGTCGAAACGATCAATGATGGCGCGCCGATTACCGTGTTCGAGCTGCTCACCGCCTGCGCCTTCATGCTGTTCGCGCGGGTGCCGGCGGATCTGCTGATCCTCGAGGTCGGGCTCGGCGGGCGGTATGATGCCACCAACGTCATCGCCACACCCGCGGCCAGCGCGATCACCGCGATCTCCATCGATCATCGTGAATTCCTCGGCGACACGCTCGCCGCCATCGCCGGCGAGAAGGCGGGCATCATCAAGCGCGGCGCGCCGGCCATCACCGGGCGGCAGCCGCCCGAGGTGCTGGCCGTGCTCCGGCGGGAAGCGGAGTTGCTCGATACCAGCTTGCTGGTTCGTGACGAGGCCTGGTGGGTGGCACCGCGTGAAGGCGGCATCCGCTTCGAGGATGCGCGCGGGTCGGTCGATCTTCCCGCCCCTGCCTTACCGGGGCTGCACCAGATCGAGAACGCGGCAATCGCGCTGGCGGCCATCCGCGCGGCGATGGATGTGCCCGTGGCCGCCCTGGCCGGCATCGCGCGGGCACACTGGCCCGCGCGCATGCAGCGCCTGGCGGCCCCGTTTGCCAATCTTGTGCCTGCCGACTGGGAGGTTTGGCTCGATGGCGGGCACAATCCAGGCGCCGGCCTGGTGCTCGCCGAGCATCTGCGCGGCTGGTCGGATCGCCCGGTGCATCTGATCGTCGGCATGAAGAAGTCCAAGGACGTGGCCGATTTTCTCGCACCGCTCCTGCCGTTGGCCGCGAGCATCCAGGCCGTCGCCGAGCCTGGCCAGCATGAGGCGCTCGAAGTGGAGCGGATCGTTGCCGCATCAGCCGGACGCGCCGTGCCCGCCGCGACGGTCGCCGATGCGCTGAGCACCTTGTCAGGTCCCGCCGCCCGCGTGCTGATCTGCGGCAGTCTTTATCTCGCGGGCACGGTTCTACAACGAACCAAACCCTAAGAAATTTTTCCAAAAAAGAAAAGTTTCACGTCGCCTGCCTGGCAATTCCCTGAATCGCCCGCGCCATCGACGCCACGCCATTGCCGCGGTTGGTGGACAGTGCCTCAAGCAAGCCAAGATCCTTCAGGAATGCCGGGTCGGTGTTGAGAATCTCCTGCGGGGACCGGCCGGAATAGACGCGCAGCACAAGTGCCACCAGGCCCGAGACAATCGCCGCATCAGATGCGCCGGCGAAATAGAGTGTGCCCTCGTCCGCGCGGGCTTCCATCCAGACTTTCGACTGGCAGCCGGGGATGCGGTGCGCGTCGTTCGCCCATTCCGCGGGGAAGGGCGGCAGCGTGCGGCCCCACTCGATGATCTGCTGGTAGCGATCCATCCAATCGTCGAACAGGTCGAGCTCCTCGGCGATCGCGGCGATGGCCTCGGCGGCGCTGTCCTCCGCCGGTGTGACGAACGCGGGCGGCGGCATCACAGGATGAACCGGCTGAGATCGCCCTTGCCGGCGAGCGGCGCCACGCGGTCGCGCACCAGGGCCGCATCCACCACGATGTGGTCGCCGGTGCGGTCGGTGGCGGTGAAGCTGATCTCCTCGAGCAACCGTTCCAGCACCGTGGCGAGGCGGCGGGCGCCGATATTCTCCACCCGCTCGTTGATGTCGGCGGCGAGATCGGCGAGCGCATCAACCGCGTCCTCGGCGAAGTCCAGCGCCACGCCTTCGGTTTTCATCAGCGCGGTGTATTGCTTCAGCAGAGAATGCTCCGGCTCCGTCATGATCCGGCGCAGATCGGCGCGCGAGAGCGGCGAGAGTTCCACGCGGATCGGCAGGCGGCCCTGCAGTTCGGGCAGCAGGTCCGACGGCTTGGCGATGTGGAAGGCGCCGGATGCGATGAACAGAATGTGGTCGGTCTTCACCGGGCCGTATTTGGTCGAGACGGTGGTGCCCTCGATCAGCGGCAGCAGATCGCGCTGCACGCCCTCACGCGAGACATCGCCGCCGCGGC
>CAIVDX010000716.1 GCA_903904805.1 uncultured Rhodospirillales bacterium | reverse complement strand
GGCGCGACCCAGACCTTCGTCGGCGGCACCGGCCACACCATCGCCAATGCGCTCGACCATGCCGCGCCGGTTATATGGATCGACGCGCGGGAGCCGGAAGCCTGGCGCATTCTGCTGCTGCCGGAATCACTCGTCGATCCGACCCACATGGCCAAGCTGACCGACGACCGCGCAACGGCGGTGAGGGCGCTGGTTCGGGACGTTCTGGCGCCAGCACAAAGGTCCGGGGATCACGTCCATGGGCGGGTTGACGCCCTGGCCGCAACGGAAGGACTGGCCAACGAACGCTGGCCCGAGCACAGCCACCCGCTGTCCCACGCCTACCGGCGGGTGGAGGCGCTGTTCGGCTCGACCACAATGGCTCAGCGGCTCCGCAGCCTTCACCAGACCTATGAGGCCCCCGACGCCATCGCGGCGGGCAGCCTGGCCCATGTGACAACAGCCTGCGGCGCCCTGTCAGGCCTGCCGGAGACCTTCGCGCCAGCGCTGGATGTGTCGGTCATGCGCCGGTTCGCCTGGGCCGATGGCATATCGGCCAATCTGTCGGACGCCTACCGCGGCGGCATGATCGCCAACTTCATCCTCTCGCCTCTGGCCATTGTCGGCGGGATCGCCTGGCTGCCGCTTGGGACGCCGGACACCAAGTGGATCTTCGAGATATTCGAATTCGTCATGCTGACCGCCATCGTTGCGATCACCCTGGTTGGCCAGGCGCGGCGCTGGCACGGGCGCTGGTTCGAGACGCGGCGGGTAGCGGAGTATTTCCGCCACGGTCCGATCCTGCTGCTGGCCGGGGTCGCCCGGGCGCCGGGCCGGTGGCCGCAGGGCGCTCAGACCTCATGGCCGGAATGGTTCGCTCGCCAGGGCCTGCGCGAGGTCGGTCTGCCGGACGTGGCCCTGACGCCGGCCTATCTGAGGATGATCCTGGACCAGCTTCTGGCCGAACATGTGCTGTCCCAGCGCAACTATCACCGTTTCAAGGCCGCCCGCCTGGCCGCCGCCCACCAGAACCTCGATCGGCTGTCCGGCGTCCTGTTCGCCGCGGCGGTTCTGGTGGTGGCCGGCTACCTGAGCCTGGAAGCCGCCGCGGCGCTGGATTTCATCGGTTACGAGATTCCCGAGGCGATCTCCCAGGTCGCCACCTATCTGGCCATCCTGCTGCCAACATTCGGCGCAGCCGTCGCCGGCATCCGCTATTTCGGCGATTTTGAGCGATTCTCGGCCATCTCCGCGGTGAGCGCGGAAAAGCTGGACGCCGTATATTCCCGCATACGGCTGTTGCTGTCCGCTCCCGACGAAGCGCTCGACTACAGCCGCGTCTCAGACCTGGCCCACGCGGCGGACGATATCGTGGTCAGTGAGATCGAGAACTGGCAGGCGGTGTTCAGCGGCAAGCACATCACGGTGCCGGTCTAGAGGCTGCAGAGTCAGTCGAGCTTCGGTTAGGGCTGGCCGCCGGCCACCATTGGATACCGAAGCCAGAAAGTATTCGATAAGACGGTGATGCGGGCGGTGCGTGCGGGATTCGAAGCTGCGCATACCGCCGCCGGGCTGTGGCGAGCCGCTGACTTGGCTTGGTTCGCTGAATGAGGTGAGCGGGACCAAGCGGCGGTTGGCCGGCCCTAGCCACGGCTTCGAATT
>CAIVDX010000715.1 GCA_903904805.1 uncultured Rhodospirillales bacterium | reverse complement strand
GCGCGGCCTGCAGCGGGCGTTCGACGATCCCGACCAGTTCTGCGCACTGGCCGCCGGCGGGCTGGTGGCCAGCTTCGGTCTGCAGGCCTTCATCAATCTGGCTTCCACGCTGGGGTTGATTCCGACCAAGGGCATGACGTTGCCCTTCATCTCCTATGGCGGCTCCTCGGCCATCGCGGTGGCGTTTGGCCTTGGCATGCTGCTGGCCCTCACGCGCCGACGTTTCCATGGCGAGGGCACATGAGCCCGCACCAGCAGGGCGAACTCTCCGGCAATCCAATCGTGATTGCTGCCGGCGGCACAGGCGGGCATCTGTTCCCCGCCGAGGCGCTGGCCGCCGAACTGCTCGCGCGCGGTCGGCCGATCGTGCTGATGACCGACGCCCGGTCCGGCGCGCTCTCCTCGCCGCTGTTCGCCGACAATCCGAACTATGTGCTGCGCGGTGCCGGCATCGCGGGGCGCGGGAAGCTGCGTGCAGCGATGGCGCTGGTCTCGCTCGGGCTCGGCGCCATGCAGGCGCGAGGGTTGCTCAAGAAGTTGCGCCCGGATGCGATCGTGGGTTTCGGCGGCTATCCGTGCCTGCCGCCGATTCTGGCCGCACGCTCGCTGCGCCGTCGCCCGGCGATCATCCTGCATGAGCAGAACGCCGTGCTTGGTCGGGCGAACCGAGGCATCGCCGCGAAGGCCGACCGTCTGGCCCTGAGCAGTGAGGCCACCACGCGCGTCCCCGCGGGGACCCGCAAGACGCTCACCGGCAATCCGGTGCGTCCGGCGATCATCGCGCTGGCCGGCCGGGGGTATCAGCCGGCCTATGACGGCGCGTTCCGCCTGCTCGTGCTGGGAGGCTCGCTCGGCGCGTCGGTGTTCAGCGACATTGTACCGCCCGCGCTGGCCGCATTGCCGGCGGCACAGCGCGCGCGTCTGTCGGTGGTGCAGCAATGCCGCCCGGAAGACATGGAGCGCGTGCAGGCCGCCTATGACCAGGCCGAAATCCGGGCCCACCTTGCCCCCTTCTTCCACGATATCCCCACCCATCTCGCGCAATGCCATCTGGTGATCGCACGTGCGGGAGCGTCCACCGTCGCTGAATTATGCGTCGCCGGCCGCCCATCAATCCTGGTGCCGCTGCCAAGCGCGATCGACGATCACCAGACCGCCAACGCCGCCGCCCTCGTCGATGCCGGTGGGGCGATCATGATGCCGCAACCGGAATTCACCGCATCGGCACTGAGCGAACTGCTCGGCGAACTGATCGACGCGCCTGATGTGCTCGCGCTGTCGGCGGAGGTGGCCTCCCGTCTTGGTCAGCCCGATGCTGCGGCGGTGCTGGCGGATCTGGTGGAATATGTGATCGATGAGAGGGCCGGGAAATGAGGGCGCTGCCACTGTCCATCGGCACCATCCATTTCGTGGGGATCGGTGGCATCGGCATGTCGGGCATCGCCGAGGTGCTGTATAATCTCGGCTATCAGGTGCAGGGCAGCGACATCGCCGAGAACGCCAATGTCGGCCGTCTGCGCGCCGCCGGCATTCCGGTCGCGATTGGCCACGATGCCGCCAACGTCTCCGCCGCCCAGGTGGTGGTGGTCTCCACCGCGGTGCGCGCCGACAATCCCGAGGTGGTGGCCGCGCGCAAGCGGATGATCCCGGTGGTGCGCCGTGCCGAGATGCTCGCCGAACTGATGCGGTTGAAATGGGCGATCGCGGTTGGCGGGACGCATGGCAAGACCACGACGACATCGCTCGTTGCCTGCGTGATAGAGGCGGCCAAGCTCGATCCCACCGTGATCAATGGCGGCATCATCAACGCCTATGGCACCAACACCCGCTTGGGCTCGGGCGAATGGATGGTGGTGGAGGCCGATGAGAGCGACGGCAGCTTCCTGCGTTTGCCCGCCGTCATCGCGATCGTGACGAACATCGATCCCTAGCATCTCGATCATTGGGGCACCGCCGAGGCGATGGTCGCCGGCTATGACCAGTTTGTGCAGAGCATCCCCTTCTATGGCTTTGCAGTGCTGTGCATCGATCACCCATCGGTGCAGCAGATGATCCCGCGCGTGTCCGATCGCCGCATCATCACCTATGGCTTTTCACCGCAGGCCGATGTGCGGGCGGAACGATTGGTGATGGATCGCCGGGGAGCCACGTTCGAGGTCACCTTCTCTGACCGACAGCGCGGATCGGTGCGTAAGATGGGCCCGTTCCGCCTGCCGATGCTCGGCCAGCACAACGTTCAAAACGCACTCGCCGCCATCGCGGTCGCTGCCGAGATGGAGATCGATGACGCCACGTTGCGCAGCGCCTTCGCTTCATTTGAAGGTGTGAAGCGGCGTTTCACCAAGGTGGGCGAGGCTGGCGGCATTACCGTGATCGATGACTACGGCCATCACCCGGTGGAGATCGCCGCGGTGCTGAAGGCCGCCCGCCAGGCAGGCGCGCGGGATGTGATCGCTGTGGTGCAGCCGCATCGCTACTCGCGCCTGGCCAGCCTGTTCGACGATTTCTGCACCTGTATGAACGACGCCGGCACGGTGATCGTGGCCGATGTGTATGCCGCCGGCGAAGTGCCGATCGAGGGTGTGTCGCGTGATGCGCTGGTCGATGGTCTGCGCGCGCGCGGCCATCGCTCGGTTGTCCCTCTCCCCTCGCCGGAATTGCTGGCCGAGATGGTCGGCGCTATTGCCAAATCCGGTGACTATGTCGTGTGCCTTGGCGCGGGCACTATCACCAATTGGGCCGCCTTGCTGCCGGGGCAATTGACGGCCTTGCAGAATGACGCCGCCCGGCGCGCGCGCGGGCAGTCCTGACCATGCTCTCCGCCACCCTCCCCGCGCTGCGTGGTCGTATCCAGAAAGATGCCGTTCTGGGGCCGAAGACCTGGTTTCGCGTCGGCGGGCCGGCGGAGATTCTCGTGCGTCCGGCCGATGCGGACGATTTGGTGGATCTGCTCGCCGGCCTGCCGCCGGATCTGCCGGTGAGCGTGATCGGCGCCGCCTCGAATCTGATTATTCGTGACGGCGGCATCGCGGGGATCGTGGTGCGGCTGGGCGGCGCGTTCGGTGAGGTGGTGGTCGAGCCCGATGGCATTGTTGCCGGTGCTGCCTGCCTCGATGCCAATGTGGCCGAACACGCGGCCGCCGCGGGCCTCGCCGGGTTGGAATTTCTCAGCGGCATTCCTGGCACCATCGGCGGCGCGGTGGCGATGAATGCTGGCGCCTATGGCGGCGACATGGCCGGTGTTCTCGATTGGGTGGAGATCGCCACGCGCCAGGGTGTCACGCGGCATCATGCGGCCGCGCTTAACTTTGCCTATCGCCATGCGTCGCTGCCCGCCGGAGGCATCGTGGCGCGCGCCCGACTGCGTGCCCGGCCTGGCGATGTTCATCTGATCGCCGCCCGCATGGCTGAGATCCGCGCCTCGCGTGAGGCGACCCAACCGGTGCGGGCGCGCACCGGCGGTTCCACCTTCCGCAATCCGCCTGGCATGAAGGCATGGGAGCTGATCGACGCCGCGGGCTGTCGTGGCCTGCGCCATGGCGAGGCGGAAGTCAGCGCGCTGCACTGCAACTTTCTGATCAACACCGGCGCTGCGACCGCTGCCGATCTGGAAGAGCTTGGCGAATTTGTGCGCGCGCGCGTGCGCGCCGCCAGCGGTGTTGAGCTGCACTGGGAAATCCGCCGGCTTGGCCGCAAGGTGGCACCATGACCGAGGTCGCTGTGCTGTATGGCGGGATTTCAGCCGAGCGAGAGGTCTCGCTGAATTCCGGCGCGCAGGTGATCGCCGCGCTACGCACTGCCGGCTTCACCGTGCGTCCGATCGACGCAGGTGCTGATCTGGCAAGCATTATCGCGCAACTCACCCCGAAGCCGGATGTTGTGTTCAACGCGCTGCATGGCCGCTTTGGCGAGGATGGCGCGATCCAGGGCGTGCTCGATTGGATGGGCATCGCCTACACCCATTCGGGCGTGCGCGCCTCGGCGATGGCAATGGACAAGGACGCCGCCAAGGCGGTGTTTCTCGCCGCCGGCCTGCCGGTCGCGCAGGGGCGGGTGATCGACATCGCTGATCTGGCAGACGGCGATCCCATGCCGCCGCCTTATGTTATCAAGCCGCTGAACGAGGGGTCCTCGGTGGGTGTGTTCATCATCCATTCCAGTGGCGACGCGCTCGCGCAGGCCCGCGATGCCTGGCGATGGGGCCGCCGCGCGATGGTGGAGGAGTTCATCCTGGGCCGCGAACTCACCGTCGGCGTGCTCGGCAACCGCGCGCTCGCTGTCACCGAGATCATCGCCACCGAAGGCTTCTACGATTACGATGCGAAATATCGCCCCGGCGGCAGCCGCCACGTGGTGCCCGCCGACATCCATCCCGACATCACCGCGCGCGCAATGCGCATCGCCGTGGAGGCGCACAACGCCCTCGGCTGCGCCGGCGCAACCCGTGCTGATTTCCGCTACGACGACACCAAGGGCGAACCTGGCCGCCTGGTTCTGCTCGAGGTCAACACCCAGCCCGGTATGACCGCGACCTCCCTGCTGCCCGAGCAGGCCGCCAGCCTGGGGATGGACTTTCCGGCTTTGTGCCGCTGGATCGTGGAGGCGGCATCGTGAAGCGCCCTTCGGCCCCACCGCGCCCGCGCAGCATCGCCCCCGGACCGCTGGCCGACCGCCCCGGTCGCGGCCGCATCGCCTGGCGCCGCGCCCGCCGGCTGCTGCCCAGCGCGCTCGCCGTCGTCGCGCTGCTGAGCGTGGCCGCCTTCGTCATCACCGAACTGCGCGCTGCGCACATGGACGGCCTGTTCGCCCCGGTGCGCGAGCGGATCTCGGCCTTGCTCGACTTGCGGGTGAAGACCGTGCTGATCGAGGGCGGCCAGAACACGCCTGAGCCGCGCGTGCGCGCCATCCTCGGCGTGAAACCCGGCGACTCGCTGTTCGGTTTCTCGGTCAGCGAGGCGCGCGCGCGGGTGCAGACACTCAGCTGGATTCAGAATGCTGCCATCGAGCGCCGCCTGCCAGACACGGTGGTGGTGCACCTGACCGAGCGCCGACCCTTCGCGATCTGGCAGTTTCAGAAAAAATTTGTGCTGATCGATCGCAATGGCGACGAGGTGACCGACCAGCAGGTGACCGCCTTCGCCAATCTGCCGCTGGTCTCCGGTGCCGACGCGCCGGCACATGCGGCCGAGATGATCGATCTGATTGCAAAATATCCACCGGTGCAGTCCCACATCGCCGCCATCGCGCGCATCGGCGAGCGCCGGTGGGACCTGTTGTTGCGCAACGGCACGGTGGTGATGCTGCCGGAACAGCATGAGCGCGAGGCGCTGGCCCGACTCGTGGAGCTTCAGGCATCCAATGAGCTTCTGGATCGTCCATTGGCTGCTGTCGATCTTCGCCTTCCCGACAAGATGGTGATCCGTCAGCGAACCGAATTGCCGAAAGACCCAGCCGTGCCCGCCAAGAAGTCCACATGAGGATGAAGACCACGTGAACGAGATTTCCCGCCGGACCCGGCCGATGTCGAGCGAGCGCTCCCCCGCGCTGCCGCCGGTCGACCAGCGCGCGCCACGGCGACATTTCCGTGGCGGACCGTTCGGGGTGCTGGATATCGGCACCACCAAGATCGTCTGTCTGATTGGCCGTGCGGAGTCGGATGGCACGCTGCGGGTGCTCGGTTTCGGCTGGCACCGCGCGATGGGCGTGCGCGGCGGCGGCATTGCCGATATCGGCGAGGCGGAGAAGGCAATTCGCGCTGCCGTCGGGCAGGCCGAGAACATGGCCGACCTCCGGCTGCGCGGTGTGACCGTCAATCTCTCCTGCGGAGAGCCCGAGTCGCGCCTGTTGAACGTGCAATGGCCGATCGGCGGCCGTGCGGTCACCGAGGCGGATGTGAAGCGCGTGGTGCAGGAGGGCCGCCATCGCGGCCTGACCCAGGGGCGCGAGCAGATTCACGCCATGCCGCTCGATTTTGCCGTCGATGGTACCGATGGCGTCACCGACCCGCGCGGGCTGCATTGCGAGCAGTTGTCGATGCGGCTGCATGTGCTTGATGCCGGCACCGCCGCACTGCGCAATTTGGAAGCCACCATCGCGCGCTGTGATCTTGAGATGCTCGACCTGGTCAGCAGCCCGGTTGCGTCGGGCCTGTCCACTCTGGTCGAGGATGAGCGTGAGCTCGGCACCATTGTGATCGACATGGGCGGCGGCACCACCTCGCTGGCTGTGTTCCACGAAGGCTCGGTGGTTCACACCGCGCAACTGCGCGTCGGCGGCGCGCATGTCACAAACGACATCGCCCGCATGCTCTCCACCCCGATCGCCCACGCGGAGAGGATGAAGATCGTCGACGGCTTTGCGCTCGCCAGCCCTGATGACGAACACATCATGCTCACAGTGCCGATGGTGGGTGAGGCGGAGAATGAGGTCACCAAGGTGCCGCGCAGCATGCTGGTCAGCATCATCCGGCCCCGCATCGAGGAAACCTTCGAACTGTTGCGCGACAAAATCGATGCGGTGGGCCTCGGCCATGCCGCTGGTGGGCGCGTGGTGCTGACCGGCGGGGCCAGCCAGCTCGTCGGTGTCGCGCAGGTCGCGCAGGGCATTCTTGGCCGCCAGGTCCGCCTGGGTCGGCCCAGCGACTGGCGCGGCATGCCTGACACCGGCACCGGCCCGGCGTTCGCCACCGCCGCTGGCCTGCTCGCCTGGGCCGCCGGCGACGGCCGCGCGGTCGCCGACATCGATTTCTCGTCCACCCAATCGAGCGGCCTGCTCGGCTGGTTCACAAACCTCTTCCGCGGTCACGCGTGAATGTGCCCGATTAACCCTTCAAGCCGTCTCCCCAGCCTTCTCAAAGGAGGATCCCCATGACCCTGAACCTCACCATCCAGCCGCACCAGACCACCGATTTCTCGCCCCGCATCACAGTGGTCGGCGTCGGCGGCGGTGGCACCAACGCGGTCGACAACATGATCTCGCTCGACCTCAAGGGCGTGGAGTTCGTGGTCGCCAACACCGATGCGCAGCAGCTGATGGCCAGCAAGGCGCAGCGTCGCATCCAGCTTGGCCCGCATTTGACACAGGGGCTGGGGGCAGGCGCGAAGCCGGAGATCGGTCGCGCGGCGGCCGAGGAGGCTGCCGACGATTTGATGCGCCATCTGGATGGCGTGCACATGGTGGTCATCACCGCCGGCTTGGGCGGCGGCACCGGCACCGGCGCGGCCCCCGTCATCGCCCGCATGGCCCGCGAGCGCGGCAT
>CAIVDX010000714.1 GCA_903904805.1 uncultured Rhodospirillales bacterium | reverse complement strand
CGGCCGCCATGCCGCCGCCGGCCCCGCCGTCGCCGCCGTGGATGTCACCGCCGCGCCGAGCCTGCCGGCACGGCTGCCGGAGGATATCAGCCGCGTGCCCGCCCATCCGGGCCGACTCTATCTCGATGGCGGCAGCTTCACCGGTGCGGAATTCGCCGCCACCCGCCAGGCCCGGCTGCGCGGCCTGCCGGTGCACACCGAGCGCGTTCGGATCGGCCGACAGACCAGCTATCATGTGATCGCCGGGCCATTCGGCTCGGTGGCGGCAGCCGATGCGGCCCTGGACCGCGCCCTCGCCGCGGGTGTACCCGATGCCCGGATCGTGGTGATGGAGTAGCGTGATGACCCCTAAGATCGTCCCAATCGGGCTGGCCCGCCGCGCCCTGCTGCTCGCCGGCACCTGCGCGCCCATGCTGGCCGCCGCTGCGGAGCCCAAGCGCGCCACCAAGCCGCCCGCCCGCCCGAGCGCCCGCGCCGCCAAGCAAGAGGCCCCCACCGGCACCCCCGCCCAGACCCCCGTCGGCCCGATCGACGTGCTCGCCAAATGGGCCGTCATCATTGATTTCAATTCCGGCGCCACCCTGCTCGACAAGGATGCCGACCTGTCGATCCCGCCCTCGTCGATGACCAAGCTGATGACCGCCTACATCGTCTACGGCATGCTCCGCGCCGGCCGCCTCAAGCTCGACCAGCAGTTGCCGGTCAGCGAGAAGGCCTGGAAAATGGGCGGCTCGAAGATGTTCGTGCAGGTCGGCACCTCGGTCTCGGTGGAAGATCTCATCCGCGGCATGATCATCCAGTCCGGCAACGATGCCTGCATCGTGCTCGCCGAGGCGATCGCCGGCTCGGAGGAACAGTTTGCCGACCTGATGAACCAGAAGGCCGGCGAGCTTGGCCTCACCCAGAGCCATTTCCGCAATGCCACCGGCTGGCCCGATCCCGATCACCGCATGTCGGTGCGCGACATCTCCACCGTGGCGCGGCGCATCATCGCCGACTTCCCCGAATATTACCGCTACGACGCCGAAAAAACCTTCAAATACAATGGTATCGAGCAGATGAACCGCAACGCCCTGGTGCAGAAGGGCATCGCTGACGGCCTCAAGACCGGCCACACCGAGGCCGGCGGCTACGGCCTCGTCGCCTCCGCCCAGCGCGGTGGCCGCCGGGTGATCGTGGTGGTCAACGGCCTTGCCACCAATCACCAGCGCGGCGAGGAGGGCGAGCGCCTGCTCGAATGGGCCTTCCGCGAATTCGAGAACGCCAACATCTTCGCCCGCGGCGACAAGGTGGACGACGCCACCGTCTGGCTTGGCGACGCCCCGAAGGTGCCGCTGCTCGCCGGGCGCGACCTGGTGCTCACCCTGCCGCGCGGCTGGCGCGACCGTGCGAAGATCGAGGTCCAGTATGACAGCCCGGTGCCCGCCCCGGTGCGCGCCGGCACCCAGCTTGGCCGCATCAGGGTCTCCGGTCAGGGCGTGCCGCCGGCCGAACTGCCGCTGCTCGCCGGTGCCGATGTCGGCCGCCTCGGCCTGCCCGCGCGCGGCCTGGCGGTGCTGTCGCACTACATCACCGGCAGCTGAGTGGCAGATCCCGCGCCCAAAGGCCGCTTCATCACGCTGGAAGGCGGCGAGGGGGCGGGCAAGACCACCCAGTCGCGCCGTCTGGCCGAGACGCTGCGCGCGCGCGGACTCGAGGTCATCCTCACCCGCGAGCCCGGCGGCGTCCCAGGTGCCGAAGTCCTGCGCGAGCTCCTCCTCTCCGGCCGCGTGGCCTGGTCCGCCCCCGCCGAGGCCTTCCTGCATTTCGCCGCCCGCGCCGAGCACATCGCCGCCCTGCTGCGCCCGGCGCTGGACCGCGGCGCCTGGGTGGTCTGCGACCGCTTCTCCGACAGCACCATGGCCTATCAGGGCTACGCCCAGGGCGCTGACAAGGCGCTCATCGCCGGCCTGTCCGCCTTGGTCGGCCTCACCCCCGATCTCACCCTGGTGCTCGAGGTGCCCGCCGCGATCTCCGCCGAGCGCATGGCCGCCCGTGGCCTGCCGGCCGACCGCTATGAGCGCGAGGACGGCGACTTCCAGGCCCGCGTGCGCGCCGGCTTTCTGGAGATCGCCGCGCACGCGCCCGATCGGTGCCTGGTGCTGGATGCCTCCTCAGGCGCTGACGCCGTGGCCGCCGCGATCTGGCAGGCCGTCACCCAGCGTCTTGGGCCTCCATGAGCTTCCCCGAGCCGCGCGAAAACCCCGAGCTGGTCGGCCAATCCGCCGCCGAGGACGCGATGCTGGACGCGATGCGCTCCGGTCGCCTGCATCATGGCTGGCTGCTCACCGGGCCCGAGGGCATCGGCAAGGCCACGCTTGCCTTCCGCTTCGCCCGCAGGCTCCTCGCCGGTCTTCCCGAACCGGGGCAGGGGATGGCACTCCCCGAATCCCACCTCACCTTCCGCCGCGTCGCCGCCGGCACCCATGCCGACCTGCTCACCATCCAGCGCGAGTGGGATGAGAAGCGCAAACGCATGCGCGGCGAGATCGTGGTGGACGATGTCCGCAAGGTCGCCGACTTCCTCCGCCTCACCCCCGCCGAGGGCGGCTGGCGCGTGGTGATCGTCGACGAGGCGGAGGAGATGAACCGCAACGCCGCCAACGCCCTGCTCAAGCTGCTAGAGGAACCGCCGCCGCGTGCCATCCTGCTGCTGGTCTGCTCCGCCCCGGGCCGCCTGCTGCCCACCATCCGCAGCCGCTGCCGCCGCCTCGCGCTGGAGCCGCTCGCCGACGCCGACCTCACCGACCTGCTTGCCCGCCATTTGCCCGAGATCGCCCCGCCAGAGCGCGCCCGCCTGGTCGCGCTCGCCGACGGCTCCCCCGGCCGCGCGGCGCGCCTGGCCGCTGAAAACGGCGTGAAACTCGCCGGCCTCGTCGATGATCTCCTCGGCGCGCTGCCCGACATGCCGCCAGGTGCCGGCCAATCCATCGCCGACGCGCTCGGCCCCGAGGGCTTCTCCACCTTCATGGACCTGCTGCGCGCCCGCCTGGCCGATGCCGTGCGCGGCGCGGCGCGTGGTCACAATTCCCTTGGCAGCCGCCTCGCCACCGTGCGCCCCCTTGAAGCCTGGGTGGACGTGTGGCAGGCCCTCACCCAGCTTCAGAGCGACACCGAGCGCTTCAACATGGACAAGAGACAGGCCGTGCTCAACGGTCTCGGCCTCTTGCGCGGATCATGACAGAACCCACAAAATCAAGCTTCTACCTCACAACCCCGATCTATTACGTGAACGGCGAGCCGCATATCGGCCACGCCTACACCTCGATCGCGGCCGATGTTCTCGCCCGCTGGCAGCGGCTCGATGGCAAGGATGTGTTCTTCCTCACCGGCACCGACGAGCACGGCCAGAAGGTGGAAAAGGCCGCGCTGGACGCCGGCATCGCGCCCCAGGCCTTCGCTGACACCGTGTCCAAAAGCTTCCGCGACATGGCCGACGCCATGGGCGTCTCGTACGACGACTTCATCCGCACCACCGAGCCGCGCCACAAGGAGGCCTGCGCCGCCCTCTGGCGCCGTCTTGAGGCAGCCGGCCAGATCTATCTCGGCGCCTATGAGGGCTGGTACGCGATCCGTGACGAGGCCTTCTATGGCGAGGACGAGCTCATCGCCGGCCCGAACGGCTCAAAGCTCGCCCCCTCCGGCGCCACGGTCGAATGGGTGCGCGAGCCCAGCTATTTCTTCCGCCTCTCCGAATGGCAGGACCGCCTGCTCGCCTTCTACGAGGCCCACCCCGACTTCATCGCCCCGCAGGCCCGCCGCAATGAGGTGCTCAGCTTCGTGCGCGGCGGCCTGAACGACCTCTCGATCAGCCGCACCACCTTCCGCTGGGGCGTCAAAGTCCCCCGTTCTGACGACATGGGCGACCAGGTCCCCGGCGACCCCGCCCACATTATGTATGTCTGGCTCGACGCCCTCACCAACTACCTCTCCGCCTGCGGCTTCCCCGACGAGACCGCCGAGCGCTGGCACTACTGGCCCGCCAACCTGCATCTGGTCGGCAAGGAGATCGTGCGGTTTCATGCGATCTACTGGCCGGCGTTCCTGATGGCCGCCGGGATCGCACCGCCGAAGCGGGTCTATTCGCATGGCTGGTGGACGGTCGAGGGCGAGAAGATGAGCAAATCGGTCGGCAACGTCGTCGATCCCAACGCGCTGGTCGCCGAATTCGGCCTCGACCCCGTCCGCTTCTTCCTGCTGCGCGAGGTCCCCTTCGGCAATGACGGCGATTTTTCCCGCCGCGCGTTGATCAGCCGGATGAATGTCGAACTCGCCAACGATCTCGGCAATCTCGCCCAGCGCAGCCTCTCGCTGATCGCCAGGAATTGTGACGGCGTGCTGCCCGCCCAGGGCGCCCACACCGAGGACGACACCATCATCCTGTCCGCCGCCGCCGCCCTGCCGGGCCTGCTGCGCGCGGCCATCACACGCTGCGCCTTCCACGAGGCGCTGGAGGAGGTGTGGAAGGTCATCCGCGCCGCCAACGGCTATATCGACCGACAGGCCCCCTGGGCGCTGAAAAAGACCGATCTCGCCCGCATGGCCGACGTGCTGCGTGTCCTGGTCGATGTTCAGCGCGCGGTCGCCACCGTGCTGCAGCCCTTCATGCCCGGCTCGATGGACCGGATGCTCACCCAGCTCGGCGTGCCGGCACAGGGCAGGGGCCTCGACGACCTCGCCACCCCGTTGCCCGCCGGCACCCAGCTGCCAGCCCCCGCCGGTATCTTTCCACGCCACATTGAGACTGCACCGTAACTCGCAGATGTTAATCGATTCCCACTGCCATCTGGACTATTATACCGAGGCTGAACTGCCTGATGTTCTGGCCCGCGCCCGCGCCGCCGGCGTCGGCGAGCTGGTCAGCATCGGCACCAGGCTCGATCAATCCCGCAAGATCAGGGACTTGGTCGGCGATCTTCCCAATGTCTGGTGCACCGTCGGCATCCATCCGCACAGCGCCGCCGAACAGCCGATCCCGCCGCCGGAGGAGATCGCCGCTCTCGCCGACCACCCGCGCGTGATCGGCATCGGCGAGGCCGGGCTCGATTATTTCTACGACAAGGCCCCGCGCGACATCCAGGCCGACGCCTTTCGCGCCCAGATCCGCGCCGCCCGCCTCGCCGGTGTGCCCATCTGCATCCACACCCGCGACGCCGAAGCCGACACCGGCGCCATCCTCGCCGAGGAAACCGCCGAGGGCGGGCCCTTCGACTTCCTGCTGCACTGCTTCTCCAGCCATCGCAGCCTCGCCGAACAGGCCGTCGCGATGGGCGGCTATGTCAGCTTCTCCGGCATCCTCACCTTCCCGAAATCCACCGAACTGCGCGCCGCCGCCGCCGACCTGCCGCTCGATCGCCTGCTGGTGGAGACCGACGCCCCCTATCTCGCCCCCGCACCCTATCGCGGCAAGCGCAACGAGCCCGCCTTCGTCGCCCACACCGCCCGCGTCCTCGCCGAGGTCCGCGGCCTGACCCCTGAGGCCCTGGCGGAGACCACCACCGCGAATTTCCGCCGCCTGTTCCGCCGCGCACAGGTCGCCTAGACCGATGCGCGTGCGCATTCTCGGCTGCGGCGGCTCTGCCGCGGTGCCGCAGCTTGGCGGCGCCGACGGTCGTGGCGATTGGGGCCAGTGCGACCCAGCCGAGCCGCGCAACCGCCGCACCCGCTCGTCCATCGTCCTCGAAGGGGACGGGGAGGGGACCCGCCTGCTGGTCGATACCGGCCCCGATCTGCGCGCCCAGCTGCTCGCCAACGCCATCGGCCGTGTCGACGCGCTGCTCTACACCCACGCGCATGCCGACCATCTGCTTGGGCTCGACGAGGTGCGCATCCTCAACCGCCTGATGGACGCGCCGATGCCCACGGCGATGTTCGCCCACACGCTGGAGGAAATCACCCGGCGCTTCGATTACGCGCTGAAGCCCTGGACCGGCGGCGGCTTCTTCCGCCCGGTGCTCGCCACCCAGACCCTGCGGCCTGGCGAGCATGTCACCCTGGCCGGCCATCGGCTGCAGGTGTTCGAGCAGGATCACGGCTATTCCAACACGCTGGGCTTCCGCTGCGGTGACTTCGCCTACTCCACCGATGTCGCGAAACTCGACGACACCGCGATGGACATCCTCGCCGGCGTCGACACCTGGCTGGTCGGCTGCTTCCAGCGCCGCGCCCACACCACCCATGCCAACGTCACCCAGGTGCTCGCCTGGGTGAAACAGCTGCGCCCCCGCCGCGCCATCCTCACCCATATGGGATTTGATCTCGATTACCACTGGCTCAAACAGAACCTGCCCGAGGGCGTCGAGCCCGCCCATGACGGCATGGTGATCGCGTTCGACGCCCCCCCGCCGGCACGATGACGGCCCCCAAAGCGGCCCGTTCCCCCACCTTGCAGCCCACCAGGATCATCGGTATCACTCCCGAGTAACGGGGTTCGTCGTTGAACGCACCACGCGCCGACATTGATCTGCCGACGCTTCCGTTGCTTTCGCTGGTTGGAGATGATGGCCACACGAACACCACCAGCCCCGAAGCCCGCCAAATCCGCGCTTCGCGACTCCGCCCAGCCTGCCGCCGCTCCGGCCACCAACGCGGACTCTCCCCCTCCTGACTCCCCCCCGTCTGGGTCCCCCCCGTCTGAGTCCCCCAAGTTAGACGTTCAGGCATCCGACGCTGTGGCAGCGGGCTCCTCCACCCCACGCGCACCCGCAGCCTCCGCGCCCATTCTTCCCGAGCCCACTCTTGACGAACCGGCCAAACCGGCCGCGCCTGTCCCGGTCGTCACCACCCAGCCGGATGCCCCGATCGCGCTGCCCGACCCCGCGCCCAACGAAGCCCCGACGCCAGCCCCGCTGGCCAAGCCGCACGCACCCTCGCCCACCCACGGCGCCGTCCTCGTTGACACCTCCTGCCTGCAGGACCCGGCCTATCGCAGCCGCGGCATCGGCCTGAACGCGCTCGCCATCCTTGCCGGCCGCCACCAGGCGCTGCGCGCGCATCCCGAACTGGCCTTCATGCGGCTGATCGGCGTCACCAACCCGGCATTGCCGCCGATCGCCCCGGCCGACGCCGCCCTGTTCGACGAAATCCGCCCCAACGCCTATGACGGCCCGCCGCCGCTGGCGATGATCAACCTCTCGCCGATGACGCACGACCTCACGCGCCTGGCCCGCGCCAGCCTGCGCGCCCGGCTGCGCTGCGCCTTCGTGCATGATTTCATCCCGTTCGATTTCGCCGCCGAATATCTCACCGACGAGAACGAGCGCCTGTGCTATCTCGCCCGCATGGTCTGGCTGCGCGAGCAGGATGTGTGGTTCGCCAACTCGCGTGACACCGCCGAGCGCCTCGGCGCGCTGCTCGGCGCGCCGCCGGATCGGATCACCGTCACCGGTGTCGCGGTGCGCGAGACCATGCAGCCAATGCCGGCGGGGACAGGGCAGGGGCCGTCGGCCCCGGGTCTGGCGCGGGAATGGATCCTGGTCACCGCCGGTGACAATTGGCGCAAGAATCTCGAGACCGCGATCGACGCTCACGCCCGCAGCGCCACGCTCGCCGCCCGCGGCATCCGGCTGCTGGTGCTTGGCGGCTATTCCGAGGAACGCCAGACCGGCCTGCGCGCCCGCCACCAGGCCGCCGGCGGCAAGCCCGATCTGCTGCGCTTCCTGCCGCATCTGAGCGACGACGCCCTGCGCGGCGTCATCGCGCGTGCGCTGCTCGCCATCGTGCCCTCCCGCGCCGAGGGCTTCTCGATCCCGGTCACCGAGGCCTCCGCCCAATCCACCCCGGTGCTGGTCAGCGACATCCCTGCCCACCGCGAGCTGGTGGCCGATCCGCAGGACCGCTTCGACCCCGATGAGCCGAACGAGCTGCAGAACAAGATCGAGACATTGATCCGCGACGATGCGGCGATGGCCGCCATCCGCGAGCGCCAGGCCGGCATCTGGCGGCCCTTCTCGGCCGAGAAGGTCGCCGCCCGCTTCTGGGACCGCTTCGCCCAGGCCGTGATCGCGCTGCCACCCGCCCCGGCCATCGGCGGCCGCAAGCCGCGTGTGGCCTTCATCTCCGCCCTGCCACCGGCCCGCTCCGGGGTCGCCGACCATTCCGGCGGCACGCTTGAGGCGCTCTCCCGCCGCGCCGAGGTGATCGCCTATTCGCAAACCCCACGCCCCCGCGTCGCCCCGGGCCAGATCGTCCAGCCGCTCAACCAGCTCGCCCATCTCAGCCCGCATTACGACGCGGTGATCGCGGTCACCGGTGCCGCCGAGATGCATCTCAGTGTCACCAACAACCTGCTGGAATTCGGCGCTGCGGTCATCGCGCATGATTCTCGCATGCTCGGCTTCTACTCGATGCTCTACGGCTATGACCGCGCCGTCGCGCTCGCCGCCGAGGAACTCGGCCGCCCGGTCAGCCGGCAGGAATACGACCATTGGCTCAGCCAGAACGCCGACCCGCCGGCGCTGATGCTCGGCGAGATCGCCCGCGCCGCCCGGCCGCTGTTCATGAACTCGGTCTCCTCCGCCCGCCTGATCAGCGAGCGCTACGGCGTCGAGGTCAAGGCGCTGCCCTTCCCGGTCCAGCGCGCCCTGCCGGACGACGAGGTCTCCGAGCAGGGCAGGGCGACGGCCCGCCGCGCGCTCGGCCTCGCCGACGACGCCATCCACATCGCCACCTTCGGCCATGTCCATGCCGACCGCGCGCCCGAGGACCTGATCTGGGCGACCGAGATGCTCGTCGCCTGGGGCTTCAACGCCAGGCTCGATTTCATCGGCCCCGTCGAGCCTGACGTGCGCGACCATTACATGTCCGTCGCCGCCACCCTCGGCATCGCCGGCCGTGTCAGCTTCACCGGCGGCTTCATCAACGAGGCGAATTGGCGCCTGTGGCTGCGCGCCGCCGATCTGGCCGTGCAGCTGCGCACCTACGGACTCGGCCAGATCTCCGGCGCGCTGGCCGACGCCCAGGCCAGCGGCATCCCCTCGGTTGCCAGCCAGGGCCTCGCCGAGGCGCAGGATTCGCCGCGCTGGGTGGCCCGCGTGCCGGATGCGATCAGTGCGGTGCTGGTCGCCGAAAAGCTCGCGGAGATGATCACGCAGGGCGGCTATCGCAAACGCGACCTGCCGGCGCGTGCCGAACTGCTCGCCGCGCGCACCTACGACGTCTATGCCGAGAAGCTTCTCGCCGCCCTGGGCATCGACACAAGGCAGCCCGCACCATGACGCGCACAACCGTGATGGATGTCACCGAACTGCTGGCCGCACCGGTGCGCACCGGCATCCAGCGTGTGGTACGCGCGCTGATCCGCCACTGGCCGAAGGAGGGCGGCCAGTCTCTGCAGCTCTGCCGCTTCGTCCCCAGCCGCGGCATGGTGATGGTGAACGACGCGGTGCTGCCCTGGCTGACCGACGCCACCTCCGCCGCGCGCGCCGCCAGTGCCGAGCAGATCGCCGCCCAGATCGCGCCGATCCTGGCCGACACCAGCCGCGCGCTGCCCGACGACCAGCCGATCCTGGTCACCGAGCTGTTCTTCGACCGCGAGCGCTGCGCCGAACATCGCCGGCTTCTCAACCGCGATCGCCACCGCATCACCTATCTGGTGCACGACCTGATCCCATGGCTGCATCCGGCGATGATCGGGGTCAAAACCTCGGCGCATCTGATGCCCTATCTCAGCCTGGTGCGCGACGCCGGCCGGGTCTGCTTCACCTCCGCGCCGATCCGCGAGGAATTCGCCGCCCGCATCCGCCGCCGTGTCGAGCTGTCAGCCGCCGAGCTTGACGACATCGGCCCGGTCATCCCTCTCGGGTCGAACGGCCCGCCGGTGCCGCGCCAGAGCTTCTCGCCTGAACGGCGCACCTATCTGTGCATCGGCTCGATCGATGGGCGGAAAAACCAGGAATCGGTGATCCAGGCCTTCCGAATGCTATGGGGGCGCGGCAGCGACGCCCGGCTGGTGATCGTCGGGCGGGTGTTCGACCAGGTTCGCCTGGTCGGCGGCGACGCGCCGCTGCGCGCGCTGGCCAACGAACCACGCTTCAGCCACGTCATGGACATCCCCGACGACGCCTTCGCCGACCTTTACGCGCAGGCCCGCGCCACCATCTTTGCCTCCTGGCGCGAGGGCTACGGCCTGCCACCGATGGAAAGCCTGCTGGCCGGCGTGCCGGTGATCGTCTCCGCGCAGACCCCCTCGATCGCCAACCTGCCGCCGCTCGGCCATATCCGCATCGACCCGCCGGACGCCCGGGCGATCTATGACGCGGTGCTGCAGATGGAGACCGACAACACGGCCGAACTGCTCTGGCAGGAGGCCGCCGCCCTGGCGATGCCCAGCTGGGATGAAACCGCCGCGCGGCTGGCCGCCTGGTTCACACGCGGGGGAGGGGGCGCATGAGCGATCCGTTCGAGGGCAGGCCGGTGATCGGCTATGTCGAGCGTCTCAGCGACAGCGTGCTCTCCGGCTGGGCCTATGACCGTGCCGATCCCGCCAGCCGGCCCGAGGTCCGCGTCTGTCTCGATGGCGTGGTCACGCTGATCGGCATCGCCGAGGAGGAACGCCTCGATCTCGCCGATGCCGGCTATGGCGACGGCCATTATGGGTTCCGTGTGCCGTTGCCACGCAGCGCGGAATGGCGCGATGCCCAGCGCATCACCGTCCGCGCCGGCCCGTCCCACGCCGAGACCGAGCTGCCCTGGCCGAACCGCGGCCGCGTGCTGCCCGAACCGCCAGAGGAGGATCTGCCGGTCCCGGCGGCCTTTCCGGCGATGGATCCGGCCTATCGCGAGGCGCTGTTCACGCTGCTGCTGCATGGCGAACAGCTCGCCGGCAGCCTGTCCGCGCCGGAATTGGTCGCCTTCGCGGGCATCAATCGCGGCACCGGCCTGCTCGAGACATTGCTGCAGCGCCTCGCATCACTGGGCGAGCCAATGAAGTTCTGAGGCCCCAGCTCATGCGCCGCAGCCTCTCTGTTTCCATAATATTCCTTATACGACTTTTGGACGTGGCAAATTTCAACCTGCCAAAGCCTTCCCCGACCCCGCTAAACCGCCATCTCAACGTCGAGCGCGACAGTGGCCGCATCATAGCCATACACCCAGCTCGCATCCGTCGGCCCGCGCATGAACTCGTTCTTGTGCGAGGTCAGCTGCAGCCGCGCCGTTCGCTCCCCCCGCAGCGCCTGAAACCGCCCGAACAGAGCCGGTGCATCCGCGGTGCCGAAACGGGCGATGCAGCGCGCCAGCACCAGCGCATCCTCCATCGAACTCGCCGCCCCCTGCGCCATGTAGGGCGTCATCGGATGGCAGCTGTCGCCGAGCAGACCCACCTTCCCCACCGACCAGCGCGGCAACGGCGCGCGCTCCACCAAAGCCCATTTATGCACCTTCGGGCACGCCGCCAGCACACGCTGCACCGGCTCATGGAACCCCACGAAGGCGGCGCGCAGCTGGTCCATGTCGCCCTCGGCCGACCAGCTCTCGCGCGTCCATTCCGGCTCGGGCACCGAGGTCACGAAATAGATCTCATCCTGCGCCCGCGTCACCGGATAGATCACGATATGCCGGTCCGGCCCCCAATATTTGGTCGAGGCGCCATCGATGCCGAAATCGCCCATCAAGGCGGCTGGAAACGTCGCCCGATAGGCCACCCGGCCGGAGAGATAGGGCTCCTGCGCCGGCAGCAGCAGTTCGCGCACCCGCGAATGCGCGCCATCCGCGCCGATCACCAGATCAGCCGTCTCGGTGCGGCCATCCTCGAACGCCAGACGCACGCCGTCGCCGTCCTGGCTGAAGCCGGTCAGCCGGCGATTCAACGAGATCACCGCCTCATCCACCGCCGACAGCAATGCCGCATGCAGATCGGCACGATGCATCAGCAGATAGGGCGCGCCATATCTCGCCTCCGCCGCCGCCCCCAGCTCCAGATCGAACAACATCTCGCCGCTGTCCCACACCCGGTTCGCCCAGCGCGGCGGCTCGAACGCCCCTGCCCGCACCCGCGCCTCCAGCCCCAGCGCGCGCAGCACCCGCATCGCGTTCGCACTCATCTGGATGCCTGCCCCGACGCGCGCGAACCGCGTGGCCTGCTCGTAGACGCGCACATCCACATCCTGCCCACGCAGCGCCGCGGCGAGCGCGAGCCCACCAATGCCCGCGCCGATGATCGCGATGCGGGGTCGTGCGGCCATGAAATCTCTCCTCAAACGTAGGGGCCAAGCGCCGCGCGCGCGGCCTCGGCAAAGCTGGTGTCGATGATGCCGTCCAGATCGATGGTCTGCGCCAGCATCTTCTGCCGCACGAAAAACCGCTGCAACCGATCGATGAAGCCGCGATCGAGCTGCTGGTCCGGATCAAGCCCGGCCGGATAGCTCGCCCGCACCGCCGCCTCGTCGATCCCCGCCCCCTTGGCGGTGATCGCGATCATCCGCTCGCGATCCTTCCCGTGCACAAAGGCATCGTTGTAGAGCCGCACGCAGCGCATGTAGCAGGTCATGAAATCCTGCGCGCGGCCGCGGTCGGCGATGAAGCCCTCGCTGTACACCAACGGCACGATCGACCCGCCCGCCGCCGGCACGAACTCGGTGAAGTCGCAGGCATGCGTCGCCAGCCCCGCGGTGATCGCCTGGCTCAGGAACGGCTCCAGATCGATCGCCCCCTCCACCGCGCCGGTGGTGAGGGCGGCGAACATGTTCGGATAGGCCAGCTCCACCACATCGATGTCGGCGAGCGAGGCGCCATGTTTGCGCATCAGATCATCCAGCAGCATCGTCACCGCCGAGGGCCGCGCCGACAGCGCGATCTTCCGCCCCTTCATCGCCGCCACCATCTCCGCCTCGCTCGGCCGCATCAGCGCCGGTTTGAGGATCAGCCGTGTCGCCGAAAAGCCCGGCCGCAGGCTCTGCTTGTCGCCCACCAGCCGCAATTTCAGCCCGCGCTGCACCGCCGCGAACAGCCCCGGCGTCACCGAAATGCCCGACGCATCCACCTGGCTCGTCGCCGTCGCCGTCATCAGCTCCGGTGCGGAGGAGAATTTCATCATCTGCACATCGAGCCCGGCCTCCGCCCACAGCCCCAGCGCGCTGCCGATATAGAACGGCGCATCGGTCAGCCCGCCGACGGAGGAGAAGATCACCCGCCGCGCACTGGCCGCCCGCACATGCGGCGCCGCCAGGCTCGCAGCCCCGGCGAGGGCGGCGCGTCGTGTCAAAAGCACAGATCTCATAATGAACTTCCCGAAACAGGCTCAGACATAGGGGCCGAGTGCCGCAACCGCCCGCTCGGCGAAACCCGGGTCGATCATCGCGCCGAGATCGGTGGGCTGGGCGAGCATTTTCTGGCGCACGAAAAACTGCTGCATCCGGTCGATGAAGCCGCGATCCAGCCGCTGATTCGGATCGATGCCGGCCGGATAGGAATCGCGCACCACCGCCGCACCCAGCCCTGCCCCGCGCGCGATGATGTCGATCATCCGCTCCCGCTCGATGCCGCGCGCGAAGGCATCGTTGTAGGCGCGCACGCCGCGCACGTAACAATTCATGAAATCCTGCGCCCGCGCCCGCTCGGCGATGAAGCCCTCGCTGAACACCAGCGGCACGATCGACCCGCCGGAGGCCGGCACAAAGGCGGTGAAATCACAAAAATTCACCGCCAGCCCCGCCTTGATCGCCTGCGTCAGATACGGCTCCAGATCGATCGCGCCATCGATCGCCCCGGTCGACAGCGCCGCGATCATCGACGGATAGGCCAGTTCGACGATCTCCACGTCGCCGAGCCCCATCCCATGGCTGCGCAGCAGATCCTCCAGCAGCATGGTCACCGAGGAGGGCCGTGACGACAGCGCGATCCGGCGTCCGCGCAGCCCCGCCACACCAGCCGCCTCATCCCGCCCGACCAGTCCCGGCCGCAGGATCAGCCGCGTCGCCGAAAAGCCTGGCCGGATCGATTGCTTGTCGCCCACCAGGCGCAATTTCAGCCCGCGCTGCACGGCGGCGAACAGCCCGGGCGTGGCGGAGATGCCGCACGCATCGAGCTGGCCGGTGGCGGTCGCCGCCATCATGTCCGGCGCGCTGGTCAGCCGCAGGATCTCCACACTCAGCCCAACCGCGGCGAAATAGCCGAGCGCGGTGGCGATATGCAGCGGCGCGTCGGTCACCCCGCCGGACGAGGCAAAGGATATTTTCCGCAGCGATTGCGCCCGCACCGCCGGCGCGGCGAGAACGGCGGAGACCGCGAGCAGGTCACGTCGGCCGATGCCCGCCTGGGGCGGCTGAGATTGTTGTTTCATTTTGGCGTTTCCCTGCCGGCAGGCTCCCCCCGCCGCCACGCCAAGTCAAGCAGCCCTAGCGCCAGCCACCCAGCCGCAGCCCCACCCCGACCAGACCGAAAAACCCGAACAGGATCAGCACCAGCGCCAGCATCAGGCGCCCCACACGGCGTGGTGCGCCGGGCGCGCGCAGCAGCACGACCCCGCCCGCGAGGCCGGCGAAACACACGGCCACGCCCAGCCAAATCGTCACATCGGCAAACCGATCCGCCATCCACACTGGCAGGATCACGAAGATTTCGAACAGCACGCGTGCCAGCAATGCCATCCGGCGGACTACACGCTGTTCGTCGCCACCATCTCGCGCACCACCGGATAGATCTCGTTCGCCCAGCGCCGGCCACTGAACACCCCGTAATGGCCCACCCCGGTCTGCAGATGATGCCGCTTACGCAACGGGCTCACCCCGCTGCACAGATCCAGCGCGGCCATCGTCTGACCGATCGAGCAGATGTCATCCAGCTCACCCTCCACGGTCAGCACCGCGGTGCGGGTGATCGCCCGCGGCTCCACCTTCTGCCCGCGCACCACCAGCTCGCCGCGCGGCAGCAGATGGCTCTGGAACACCCGATCGATGGTCTCCAGATAGAATTCCGCCGGCAGATCCATCACCGCGAAATACTCGTCGTAGAAGCGGCGGTGCATCTCCGCCTTGGT
>CAIVDX010000713.1 GCA_903904805.1 uncultured Rhodospirillales bacterium | reverse complement strand
GCTCAGCGGTGCCACCGTGATTCTCTCCGCCGGATTCATCGACAAACGCGAGGCCAGCAGCCCCCGCGTATAGGGATGCCGGGGCGCCCGATACAGCGCCCCCGCCGGTGCAACCTCCACCACCCGCCCCAGATACATCACCATCACCCGGTCCGACACGTGATGCACCACGGCCAGATCATGCGAGATGAACAGATAGGTCAGCGCCATCTGCCGCTTCAGATCCAGCAGCAGGTTCAACACCTGCGCCTCCACCGACTTGTCGAGAGCCGAGACCGGCTCATCCATGATCACAAGCCGCGGCTCCATGCTCAGCGCCCGCGCGATGTTCACGCGTTGCCGCTGCCCGCCCGACAATTGATGCGGCATCACCGCACCGTGCCGCGCGGGATCAAGCCCCACCAGCCCCAGCATCCGCGCCGCCCGCGCCTCCGCCTGCCCACGCGCAACCCCCTGCGCCCGCGGCCCGAAGGCCAGGGTCTGTGTGATGGTCAGCCGCGGATTCAACGAGGCATAGCTGTCCTGAAACACCATCTGCGCATTGCGAAACAGATCGCGCCGGCTGATGCCATCGGGCGCGCCCACCTGCTCGCCATCGAAAATCAGCTCGCCGGCATCGGGCGGAATCAGATTCAGCAGCAGCCGCGCCAGAGTGGATTTCCCGCAGCCGGATTCGCCCACGATGCCCAGCGTCTCGCCCTTCGCCACACTGAACGACACGCCATCCACCGCATGCACCGCGCCCTTCTGGCCCCGCACCGCGAAATGCTTCACCAGATCACGCGCGATCAGCAGCGGCTGCGCCGCCCCGCCCCGATCGCGCGGATCAGCAGCGCTCATTGCCGCACGCTCATCGCATCACGCAGCCCATCGCTCACCAGATTGAAAGCCAGCGACGTCAGAAAAATCGCCGCCCCAGGCAATGCGGCATTCAGCGGCACCACATACACCGCCTGGCGCAACGCGCTCAGCATAAGCCCCCAATCCGGCTCCGGCGGCCGCACGCCCAAACCCAGAAAACTCAAGCCCGCGGCAAGCACGATCGACAGGCTGCACAGCCCCGACGCATAGACCAGCACCGGTCCCACAACATGCCCCACCACATGGCTGCGCAGGATCGCCCAATGCCCCGCCCCGGAGGCCCGCGCCGCGGCAACGAAATCCAGATGCCGCACCTCCGTCGTGGCACTCTCCGCGATCCGACACACCGGCGCGATGAACACCAGGGTCAGCGCGATCACCGCGTTCTGCACGCCACCGCCCAACGCGCCCGACAAGGCCACGGCGAGCAAAACCGATGGAAATGCATAGAACACATCCATCACCCGCATGATGAGCATGTTCACCCAGCCGCCAAAATAGCCCGCGATCACCCCCAGCACGCCACCGATCGCCGTCGCCACCAGCACCGGCGCGAACCCCACCATCAGCGTGGTCCGCCCACCATAAAGCAGCCGTGCGAGCAGATCGCGCCCCAGCTCGTCAGTGCCCAGCAGATGGCCGCGATACATCGGCGGCTTCAATCTCAAAATGATCGAGCTGCGATAGCGATCAAACTCCGTCACCCAAGGCGCGGCCAGCACCGACCCGATGATGACGAACAGCACAATGGCACCCGCCACCACACCAGGGTCGCGCGCCATCCGGCGCAGCAGCACAAAGCGCGGCATGCGCCGCGCCGCAGGCACAACAGGCTCGGCTTGCGCGGTGGAGACGGACACGCCCACCCCTCACCCGCGCCGAATGCGTGGATCGACGCTGGATTGCAGCAGATCCACAAGAAGATTGAGAAACACGAAGCCCAACGACAGCACCAGGATCGCCCCCTGCAAGGTCGGCTGATCGCGCCGCAGAATCGCGTTGCTCATCAAAAAGCCCACACCTGGCCAGTTGAACACCGTCTCCACCAGGATCGAGCCGCCGAACAGATAGCCAAGCTGCAGCCCCATCACGGCAAGAATCGGTGGCGCGGCATTCTTCAAAACATGCGCGATGATGGTGCGCGTCGGCAGCCCCTGCGCGCGCAAGGTGCGGACGAAATCCTGCCGCAGCAATTCCGCCACCCGGTCCCGCGTGATGCGCGTCACGATCCCGGCCGGGATCAACGACAAGGTCGCAACCGGCATCACCAGATTCCGCAAATCCTCCCAATGCCAGGAGAGGCCATGCGGCCCCATCCCCATCGCCGGCAGCCAGTTCAGCGTGACGGAAAACAGGATCACCATCACGATGCCCAGCCAATATTGCGGCACCGACAGCCCACAGAGCGCCACCGCGCTGGCCACCCGGTCGATCCAGCCGCCGCGATGCGTGCCCGCCAAAAGCCCCAAGGCCAGGCCGAGCGAAAACCCAACGATCGCCGCTCCGCCGGCCACGATCGCGGTGTTGCCGATCGCCGCCCCCAACTCCGCGGCCACCGAACGCCCGGTGCCGATCGAGGTGCCAAGATCGCCGCGCAGCAAATGGCCGAGCCAGACAAGATACTGAACCGGCAACGGCTTATCCAAACCATAGGCCTGCCGCAGCAGCGCGATCACTTCAGGCGTCGCATTGTCCGGCAGCAATGTCTGGATCGGATCACCGGGGGCAACGAACATCAGCACGAAGCAGATGATCGTCACCCCCAGCGCAATGGGAACCACCGCGAGCAATCGCAGTGCCGCCAGCCTCAGCATCGGCGCCCCCCGATGCAGGACATGCTACGGATCAACCGTCACCGGCGTCAGATCCTGGAACCAGTTCTTCGCCTGGATGAAGCCATGCAGCTTCGGGCTCAGCGCGCGCGGGTTCACATCATGCGCGATCCACACCATCACGGCATTGTCGACCATCAACGCATGCGCCTTGGCAAACAAAGCGTCCTGCTTCACCGGATCGAACTCGTGCGTAGCCGCATCACACACCTCGTCCACCTCCTTGTTCGAGAAGCCGCCCCAATTGGAACCGGAACCGCCAAACTGGTTGGTCTGCTCAAACCGGCAGATCGCGCCGAACGGGTCCTGCGTGTTGCGGCTGAAATTGATGCCATTGTCGGAATTGCGCACCGCCACAGGGCCGGCGGCACTGGCGCGCATGAAGTCGATCAATGCGTTCCAGTCCATCACGTCGAAGCTCACGTCGAACCCGACATCATTGAGATTCTGCTGCACGAACTCGTTCATCGGCAGCGGCTGCATCTGGCCCGACCCCGCCGTCGAGATCGCGATCTTCACCTTCGCCGGATGCGCCGTGTCATAGCCGGCCTCCTTCAGCAGCTTGCGCGCCATGTCCGGATCATACTTGATATCGAAAGATGGTTTGCCATACCAGGGATGATCGCGAGTCACGTTGCCGTAGCTCTCGATCATCATCCCGCCCAGCAGCTCCTTGAGCCCGGCCCGGTCGACCGCGTAGTTCGCCGCCTGGCGCACGCGAATATCCTTGAACGGCGAAGCGCCCTGGTAACTCAGCTCATACGACCAGATATGCGGATAAGCGTTGGTGATGATCTTGAAGCCAGACTGGCGCAGCTTGTCGATCGTGTCCGGTGCGGGCGCCTCGATCCAGTTCACCTGGCCGGAGAGAAGTGCCGCCGCGCGCGTCGTCGCCTCCGGCATCGGATACAGCACCAGCCTGTCCTGTTTGGGAATCCGCTTGGCGTCCCAGTAATCCTTGTTCGGCACCAGCTCCAGCCGCTCGCGCGGCACGATCTTGTCAAACTTGTAGGGCCCGGTGCCGATCGGCGCCTTGGCAAAGCCCTCCCAGCCACCAACTCTGGCGTACTGCGCCGGGCTCACCATCACCAGGAACGCCAACTGATACGGCAGCAAAGCGGTTTCCTGCTTGGTGGTGATGATCACCGTGTGATCATCCACCTTCTCGATGCCCTTATAATCCGGCAGGCGCGTGCGCGCGTCGGCATATTGGCCCGGATGAAACTGCGGCGCCTTCGGATCCATCAGCCGGCCGAAATTCCACACCACATCATCGGCGGTGAAGGGCAACCCATCCTGCCACTTCACACCCTCGCGCAGTTTCAGCGTCCAGCGCGTATGGTCGGCCGGGTCCACCGTCCACGAGACGGCCAGCCCCGGCACCACGCCCGATGCATGATCGGCCGACGACAGATCCCACGCCACCAGCGAGTCATAGAGATTGTAGCTGACGAAGCGAAATCCCTCATAGCCCTGGTCCGCCTGGCCGATCACGATCGGGATATCACCCGCGGTCATTGCCACCCGCAGCACGCTTTCCGCCTGTGCACCGAATGCCAGAGCACTCGCCAGCAGACCCAACACGACCCGACGCATCGCCATTCTCCACGGTTGCCGGAGCACGGGTCCGCAAGAGCCATGCCACCGCCGACACCCGCGCGGACGCTGATTTCACGGCCGGCTTTATCGACTCGCGCGCATCGCCTGCTCAGCCGGCCCCTTGCCGTTGCACGGAGTCTGGGCAAACTCGCCACACGCCGCGCCGAAACGCGGGCATGGGCCTTGCAAACCCCGCCCCCAACCAAGGAGCACGCCGCCATGG
>CAIVDX010000712.1 GCA_903904805.1 uncultured Rhodospirillales bacterium | reverse complement strand
ATCGCGCTGAACGTGGAACCGGACCTGTCCCATTTCGGCGGCATCATCCCCTGCGGCGTGCGCCAGCATGGCGTCACCAGCCTGCACCAGCTTGGGATTCTGGCGACCATGCCGGAGGTGGATGCGGCGTTGCGGAGTTGTTGGGACGAGGTGTTTTAAGCCAAGACAGGCGCTTCTATCTTGAAAAAAGAAGGCCTCACTTCACGTGCTTGTCCGTCCAATCCGCGATCACCTTGGCGATCGCCAGATTGTTCTTCTCCAGCATCATCATATGGTTGTTGCCGGTGATGCCGACATCAGCCAGCCGGATCACCGCGGGCCTCACGCCAGCCTGGCGCAGATACTTCACGGTGCAATGATCATAGGGCGCATGGTACGACGCCTGTGATGTGACGATCAGGATCGGCATCCCCTGCAGGTTCGGCAGTTGCCGCGCTGGCTCCGCCTGTTTCCAGCAACGCACCAGGTCCGGCCCGTCCGCCTTGTCCTCGCGCACATAGGCCATCGCGGACGCATCGGCCGGCGCGGGTGCGTAGGTGATCTGCTCGAAGCCCAGGCCCCAGGGCTTCACGTCCGGCACGTCGCGGAACCAGTCGGGCGCGCCGAGATTTTCCACATCATGCACCGGCGGTCCGGAGGGCTCGACCTGCAGCAGCGCCTTGACCAGCGTCGGGCGGTCGTCGGCCACCGGCCAGCCGAACGCGCCAGACTGCGAGTGCGTCATGATGATCGCCGGGCCAATGCGGTCGAGCAGCGCTACCAGCGCGGCGCGGTTGATTTTCTGCTGCTGCGGAAAGTCCGAGATCGAGGGCATCTGCGCGGCGATGAATTCGTCGGTGATCCGGTCGCCCTGCTCTGGCTTGCCCGGCCACTGGGTGTGCAACTTCGCCTGCGGCCAGAGATTGAATTTCTCCGGCGCGATGAAGCGCGGGAACAGAAAGCCCATGCCCTGCGCGGAGGCCTTCGCGTAGACCTCCGGCCGATAGGCGGCCCGGCCGCGGCCTACCTGGTCCACCACATAAACGGCGTAGCCGCGGCGGAGGAAATACTGCGCCCAGCCCTCGCGGCCATCCGGCGTGCCGGTGAAGTTGGTGCCGGACTGCCCGCCGCCATGCACCATCACAACCGGCCACGGATGGCTCTGCCTCGCCGGGATCTGATACTCGACATAGATATGCCCGTTGATCACGTCGTTGCCGTCGACCTTGGTGTAATGCTGGCCGACGAACATGTAGCCCTGCCGGGCGATCGACAGCGGCGCCTGGGCATGGGCGGGTGCCAGAGCCGGCTGGGCGAGCAGGATGGCGGCGAGCATGGCGAGCCGCAGCGCGGTGCCGAACATGGACGTTCTCCCGTGAGTTTTCTTGCCGACCGTCCTAGCGCAGCCCACCGCGACCGACAACGCGGCGGTTGCGGGCGCGCCGGCCGGCGGGCAGCCCTTACGGAACTTCAATCGTGCGGGTGTTCGCCGGCCGCGATCATCAAATGATGCAGCTGGTGGTGCACGCCGAGTGTCATCACGCCGATGAAGCCGAGCCCGCGCAGTTTTGCCATATCAGCCGACGGCACATGGACCGTCAGCTCGGCGCCCGATTTCAGATCAAGCGCCTCGTAGCGCCAGGGGCCGACGCCATTCATCTCCGCGGCGTGGGCGCGCACCATGCGCTGAATGGACCCGCGCACCGCGCCATCGCCGGTCACCACGAAGCGCATGCCGCCCTCGATGGTCTCGTTCCGCACCGCGGCGCGCAGCGTGACATTGTCCATGTCGATCAGATGCTGGCGCAGCGCCTCGATGTTCACCACCGACCAATTGGTGGCGGGATCGGCCTCGAGGATGGTGACGATCTCGGCAATCGCGCCGAACGCGCCCTGGCCGGGCTGTATCGGTGCGGCGTGCTGCATGGTCGCGCCGTGCATCGCCGCGTGCGCGTCCGGTGCCGTGCGCTGCGGCATCGGCTGGGCGAGCGCCCCAAGCGGAACGGCCAGTCCGATCAACCCTGCCAGACGCCACATCTCTGCGTTCTCCCGTGCCCGGCTCTTGTCGGCCAGCCGGCGATGAATGATGATTGCGATCATGACCCAAATCACCGGTTCGACCAACATCGTCCCCGTCGCCGCGATGGGCCTGGCACTGGTTCTGGCCGGTTGTGTCAGCCCGCCGCCCAACGCGGATGCGCTCCCGCCACCCTCTTCTCTCACCCAACCAAGCGCGCCAACCCCGGCGCCGATGGCACAGCCTGTTTTGCCGCCCGGGCCCATCTCCTCCGGCGCCGGCATCAGCGTGCCGCCGCCGATGCCCAGCGCCTTGTCGCGCTACGACACTGTCTTCGCGCCCTATCAGGGCCAGAACGCCAGCACCCTGCAGGCCAGGCTTGGCCCACCGGCCAGCCAGGACAGTGTCGCCGGCCGCGTCCTGATGCATTGGAAACAGGCCAACGCAAACGGCTATTCCTGCGAACTGCAGGCCGAGATCGACTCGCACAACGAGATCCAGCGCGGCACATGGAACGGCAGCGACCAGGGCTGCGACGACCTGGCAAATCAGATGCAGTAGGCGGCGTCGAGCAAACCCATTCCTTGACGCGAGGATATATTTCCACATTATTGGAAATATGGAAAAGTCAGAAGCGCTGCTCGCACTCGCCGCCCTCGCGCAGGACTCCCGGCTCGACATCTTCCGGCTGCTGGTGCGCAGCCTCCCAGACGGCGTTCCCGCCGGCCAGATCTCCGATGCGCTCGGCCTGCCCGCCGCCACCCTGTCCTTCCATCTCGGCCAGTTGAAAAGCGCGGCGCTGATCGACTGCCGCCGCGATGGCCGCCAGCTGATCTATTCCGCCGCCTACCCGACAATGTCCGCCCTGCTCGGCTACCTCAGCGACGAATGCTGCGGCGGACATCCAAGCGCATGCCTGCCCACCCAGCCCCTTACCGGAGACCGAACCATGGCCGATCCACACGAGCTTAGCCGAATCTATAATGTATTGTTTCTCTGCACCGGCAACTCGGCGCGGTCGATCCTCGCTGAGGGCATTTTGCGCAAGGATGGCGCCGCGCATTTCCGCGCCTTCTCCGCCGGCAGCCACCCGAAGGGCGCGGTCAATCCGCTGGCGTTGAAGGTGCTCGAGAGCTTCGATTACCCCACCGGCAACATGCGCTCGAAAAGCTGGAGCGAGTATGCCACCGCCGACGCGCCGGTGATGGATTTCGTGTTCACCGTCTGCGACGACGCGGCCGGCGAGGTCTGCCCGATCTGGCCGGGCCAGCCGATGACCGCCCATTGGGGCGTGCCCGACCCGGCCGCCGCCGATGGCTCCGACCTGCAAAAGGAGGCCGCCTTTGTCACCGCCTTCCGTCAGCTGAAGAGCCGCATCGGCGTGTTCGTCGCCGTGCCGCTCGCCAGCATCGACAGCCTGGCGCTGGGCCGCCGCCTGCGCGAGATCGGCCAGATGGAAGGCACCACCGCCGCACGCCCGAAGGTCGGCTGATGCACCAATTCGACCTGCCGCGCCGCCTGGCCGCAGAGGCACTGGGCACCTGCCTGCTGGTCGCCACCGTGGTGGGCTCGGGCGTCATGGCCGCCAGCCTGACCCGCGATGTTGCCCTTGCGTTGCTTGGGAACACGCTGGCAACCGGCGCGATTCTGGTGGTGCTGATCACCATTCTCGGCCCGCTGTCAGGCGCGCATTTCAACCCGGTCGTCTCGATGATCGCCGCGCTGAAGCGGGAGATGAGCGCTGGTGAGGCGGTGCTCTATGCCTTCGCGCAGACGCTGGGCGGCATCGCCGGCACGATGCTGGCGCATCTGATGTTCGCGCTGCCGATTGTCAGCCTGTCGCACCATGTGCGCAGCGGCGGGCCGCAATGGTTGGCCGAGGGTGTGGCAACATTCGGCCTGCTGCTCACCATCCTGGCCGGCGTGCGCCTCGCCCGCACCGCGGTGCCCTGGCTGGTGGGCCTCTATATCACAGCGGCCTACTGGTTCACCGCCTCGACCTCCTTCGCCAATCCGGCCGTGGCGATCGCGCGGTCGCTGAGCGACACGTTCTCGGGTATACGGCCCGTCGATCTGCCCGGCTTTATCCTTGCCCAGCTTACCGGCGCCTTGCTGGCCTGGGCGCTGGCCGGCTGGCTGCTCTCCCCCATCCCGCATGAGGCGAAACAATGAGCGTCACCATCTACCACAATCCGAAATGCGGCACCTCGCGCAACACGCTCGCGATGATCCGCGCCACCGGCACCGAGCCCTCCATCATCGAATATCTCAAGACCCCACCGAGCCGCGCCGAACTGGTCGATCTCGCCGCGCGGATGAAGCTGCCATTGCGCGACATCATGCGGCGCAAGGGCACACCGTTCGATGAGCTCGGCCTCGACAACCCGGACCTGACCGACGACGCTTTGCTCGACGCCATCAATGCCCACCCGATCCTGATCAACCGCCCCATCGTTGTCACCGACAAGGGCGTGCGCCTGTGCCGCCCGTCGGAGCTGGTGCTCGATCTGCTTGACGCCCCGCTCACCGGAGACTTCACCAAGGAAGACGGCGAACGCGTGGCCGCCACCAAGGCATGATCACGCCGCCGCCGGGCGACACACTGCCAAATCTCCGTGCCGACCTGCTCAGCGCGCCCGACCTCACCCGTCTGGAGCCGGCCACCCGCGTCTCCCACCCCCCGCGCATCCTGCTGCTCTATGGCTCCCTGCGCGCGCGCTCCTTCAGCCGCCTGCTGACCGAAGAGGCCGACCGCCTGCTGCGCGCAATGGGCGCTGAGACAGTGATCTTCGATCCGCGCGACCTGCCGATGGCGCACTCGGTGCCCGACGATCATCCCAAGGTGCAGGAGCTGCGGCGCCTCTCGCTCTGGTCCGAAGGCCAGGTCTGGTGCAGTCCGGAGGTCCACGGCGCCATCACCGGTGTGTTCAAGAACCAGATCGACTGGCTGCCGCTGCAGACCGGCTCGCTGCGCCCCACCCAGGGCCGCACACTGGCAGTCATGGAGGTGAGCGGCGGTTCGCAGAGCTTCAACGCGGTGAACACGCTGCGCCTGCTCGGCCGCTGGATGCGCATGGTGACCATCCCCAACCAATCCAGCGTGCCCCGCGCGTATGAACAGTTCGACGAGGCCGGCCGCATGCTGCCCTCCTCCACCTATGACCGCGTGGTGGATGTTATGGAGGAGCTGCTGCGCTTCACCTGGCTGCTGCGCGACCGCGCCGACTACCTCGTTGAGCGCTACAGTGAGCGCAAGGCAAGCTTCGAACTGCCTGAAGCACTCTAGAGCGTGAGCGTCTTTGCTTGAATCGGCTGACAGGCTCTAGCTTCTTGTTTTGGCGAGCAAGTTTACCGGATCATGTGAAGGACATGATCCGGTGTTGCTCTAAGCCTCGCCATGCGCCCCGGCGCGCGGCCGCGTCAGCACGATCAGCGCCAGGATCAGCAAGGCGAACACCGCCGAGGCGGTGATGCGGTCGATCTCCAGCCCGCCCTGGTCGGCCGCCTTGTCGAGCAGATCGCCAAACGTCGCCCCAAACGGTCGGGTCAGGATGAACGCCGCCCAGAACAGGCCCGCACGCGACAGGCCAGTGAATTTCCAGGCGGCGGCGACCAACGCCAGGGCTCCCGCGAAGATCACCGTCCCGCCGAGAAAGCCAGCCCCGCCATCGTCGGCAAGGAAATCTCCCAAGGCAGTGCCAAGCGTGTTCGACAACAGGATGGCCAGCCAATAGAAGCCTTCCTGGGTGTGCGTGGCGATAATGCTCACCGAGATCGTGCCACACGCGCGCCACCACGCGACCAGCGTGGTCGCCAACAGCCCACCCAAAATCAGCGAACCGCCGATATAGCCGACGCCGAGCGAGCGATCGCAGAAATCCGCCATCGTGGTGCCCACTGTGGTGGTGGCGACAATCACTGCCCAATACAGGAACGGATGAAACGTCCGCGCCTTCATTTGCGCGGTGACCAGCACGGCGAAGATCGCAGCAAAGATCAGCGTGGCGCGTTCGTAGCCAAGGCCAAGTTCTATCGAGACCGCGTCACCGCCGGTCTCGCCCAGGGTGGTGGCGAGGATCTTGATGATCCAGAACGACAGCGTGACGGCGGCGACTTTGTTTTTCATGGTGGCGAGACAAGCGCTTCCTTTTTGAAAAAAAGAAGCAAAAAACTTTTGAAAATTTTGTTGCAGGGATGCGGCATCACCGCACCCAATCGTCCAAAAGTTCTTTGGTTCCTTCTTTCCAGAAAGAATCAGCCTTTCTTCAGGCCACCAACGAGGCCTGCTGAGCCGCCGCCCGCGCCCAGGCATTGCCGGCATTTTCGTCGAACAGCTCGGCAAGTTTCTTCATCATGGTGCCGCCCAACTCCTCGGCATCCACGATGGTGACCGCGCGCCGATAATAGCGTGTCACATCATGGCCGATACCGATCGCGGTGAGCTCCACCAGATTGCGTCCCTCGATCTCGCGGATCACCTCGCGCAGATGACGTTCCAGGTAATTGCCTGGATTCACCGACAGCGTGGAATCGTCCACCGGCGCGCCATCACTGATCACCATCAGAATGCGACGATGTTCCGGCCGCGATACCAATCGGCGATAGGCCCACATCAAGGCCTCGCCGTCGATGTTCTCTTTCAGCAGCCCCTCGCGCAGCATCAGCCCGAGATTGCGACGCGAGCGGCGCCAGGGTGCGTCGGCGGATTTGTAGACAATGTGGCGAAGATCATTGAGACGGCCGGGATTGCGCGGCTTGCCATCGGCCACCCAGCGCTCGCGGCTCTGGCCGCCCTTCCACGCGCGCGTGGTGAAGCCGAGAATCTCCACCTTCACCGCGCAACGCTCCAGCGTGCGGGCGAGAATGTCGCCGCACATCGCCGCCACGGTGATAGGCCGGCCGCGCATCGAGCCGGAATTGTCGATCAGCAGCGTCACGACCGTGTCGCGAAACTGCGTCTCGCGCTCCTTCTTGTAAGAGAGCGACTGGGTTGGGTTCACCACCACGCGGGCGAGGCGGCCGACATCGAGCAGCCCCTCCTCCAGATCGAAATCCCACGCGCGCTGCTGCTGCGCCATCAGCCGGCGCTGCAAGCGATTGGCAAGCTTGCTGACCACGCCTTGCAGATTCTGCAGCTGCTGATCCAGCTGCTGGCGCAGGCGGGTGAGTTCATCGGCGTCGCAGAGATCGACAGCATCGATCTCCTCGTCGAACTGGCGGGTGAAGGCGGTGTAGCCGGCAAGCGAATCCGGTGTCGGGCGCTCACGCCGCGGCTGCGGGCCACCTGGCTTGTCCTCGCCCTCGGCAGCCGCTGCATCCTCCTCGGCGGCCTCACCGGATTCCTCATCGACGGTGTCGCCCTCGGTGTCGTCAGGCGTGGCGCCGAGCATCGATTCCTGCTCGGTCTCCGCGGTGCCCTCGCCATCCTGGCTGGTGTCGGGCTGGCCGGCCTCCTGGTTGCCCTCCTCGCCTTCCTCGCCGTCTTCCTGGCTGTCGGTCTCAACTTCCGATTCCGCCAGTTCCAGCGCGGCAAGCAGTCGACGCGCCACCTTGTTGAATGCGTCCTGATCGTCCTGTGCCGCGGCCATGTCGCGCAGCGCGTGGTCGGCCGCGGCCCCCAGATCGTCGCGCCAGAGCTTCAGAACCTCCTGCATCTGCGCGGGAGCGGGCACACCGGACATCCGTTCGCGCGCCAGCATCGCCAGCGCGGCGTGGGTGGACATCTGCTCCTTGCGCGTCATCCGCGCATAGCCCTCGGCCTCAGCCTCATCGACCAGCCGTGCGGTCAGGTTGGCCTGCACGCCGGCCATATGCCGGCTGCCGACCACCTCCACGCGCGCCTGCTCCAGCGCGTCATACACCTCACGCGCCTCGCGCCGGGCGGGGCTGCGCGCGGCATGCACCGCGTCATCATGATGGCGCAGCCTCAGCGCGATGGCATCCGCCGCGCCACGCAGCCGGGCCATCTCGGCCGCCGGCAGCTGGCGCGTCGGCGCGGGCAGACGCGCGCGCTTTCCGGCCAGACCCGTGGGGCCAGGCTGGAAGGCCACCTGCACCTCGGGCTCCTGCGCGATCGCACGCAGCGCACCGGCGGTGGCGCGCTTGAAATCCTCGCTGCGGGAATTGTCGCTCGAGCCGGCCATCGCGGATCAGCCCCTGCGGACGAAGGCGCCGGTCGGGATCTCTTCATTGAAGCAGCGCTGGTAATACTCGGCCACAGTCACGCGCTCGGCCTCGTCGCATTTGTTGAGGAAGGTCATGCGGAAGGCAAAACCCACATCGCCGAAGATGCGGGTGTTCTCGGCCCAGGTGATGACGGTGCGCGGCGACATCACGGTGGAGATGTCGCCATTGATGAAGCCCGCGCGGGTGAGGTCGGCCAGGGCAACCATGCTGTCCACGCGCTTCTTCATCGGGCCATCCTTGGCATCGACACCGAGCTTGGCCATCACGATCGCGCTCTCCTGGCCATGCGGCAGATAGTTCAGCGTGGCGACGATGTTCCAGCGGTCCATCTGGCCCTGATTGATCTGCTGGGTGCCGTGAT
>CAIVDX010000711.1 GCA_903904805.1 uncultured Rhodospirillales bacterium | reverse complement strand
GGAATGTTCAGCTTCAACGCCTCGGCCACCGCGATCGATTCCTTGTTGGTATCGATGATGAACAGGATGTCCGGCAGGCCGCCCATCTCCTTGATGCCGCCCAGCGCGCGCTCCAGCTTCTCGCGGTCGCGCGTGATGTCGAGCACCTCTTTCTTCGTCAGGCCCTGGGTGTCGCCCGAGAGCATGTCGTCGATCTGGCGCAGCCGTTTGATCGAGCCGGTGATGGTCTTCCAGTTGGTGAGCATGCCGCCCAGCCAACGATGATTTACATAATACTGCCCGCAGCGACGCGCCGCGTCGGCCACACTCTCGGCCGCCGCACGCTTGGTGCCGACGAACAGCACGCGCCCACCGGCCGCCGTCACATCGCGCACCGCCTTCAGCGCACGATCGAGCATCGGCACGGTCTGCTGCAGATCGATGATATGGACCTGGTTGCGCACCCCGAACAGGAACGGCGCCATGCGCGGGTTCCACCGACGGGTGTGGTGACCAAAATGAACACCAGCCTCGAGAAGCTGACGCAGAGTGAATTCCGGCATCGCCATGAGCGTGACCTTTCCTATAGCCCGGTTAAACCTCCGCGGGGATCGCCCATCGGGCACCGGACCTGGCAAGCCAGGAAAGTCCCCCGCGTGTGAATTACCCGCGGGACCTCCCGTGGGCGGCCGGCTTATGGCCTCTTAAGGGGGGAAAGGCAAGGCCAGGGACGCTGCAGGCTGACACCTGCCCGGGTCCAGGGGCAGCGCCCCTGGCCTTGCTTTCCCATGTGGGCTCCAGGGGCAGCGCCCCTGGCCTTGCCTTACCGTCTTAAGAAGTCATATGCCCCCCACCCACGGGAGGACCAACAGAGTGATCAATCACGAGGCCATCCGGCCCGGCCAGCGGCGGGTGTTGATTCTGGCCCTGATGGTCTCGACCTTCATGGCCGCGATCGAGGTCACCGTCATTTCCACGGTCATGCCCAGCATTGTCGGCAAGTTGGGTGGGTTCGATCTCTTTTCCTGGGCCTTCAGCCTGTATCTGCTCACCCAGGGCGTGATGACGCCCATCTATGGCCGTCTGGCCGATCTGTTTGGCCGCAAGCGCACCTACATCGCCGCCTGTCTGCTGTTTCTCGTCGGTTCGGCCCTGTGCGGCTTTGCCTGGAGCATGCCCAGCCTGATCGCCTTTCGGGCATTGCAGGGCATCGGCGCGGGCGGATTGGCGCCCATCGCCTCGACCATCATGGCCGACATCTCCGCCCCGAAGGACCGCCCGCGGAATGTCGGCTGGATCAGCGGCATCTATGGTGTGGCCGCGGTGGCCGGCCCCCTGGCGGGTGCGGCGCTGGTGGATTTCGGCTGGCCCTGGATTTTCTGGATGAACATCCCGTTCGGCATCCTGGCGATCGTCCTGGTCGGTCTGCATCTGAGCGAGGAGATCCAGCCGCACGGCCATGGTGTGGATCTGCCGGGCGCCGGGCTGCTGCTGATCGGGGCGGGCTCGGCGATGCTGCTGCTCACGCAATACAGCACGCTCGGCGCCGGTGCGCGCGGGGCGATCGCCGCGCTGGCGGTGGCGGCGCTCACCGGCCTGGTGCTGCAGCAGCGCGTGGCGAGCGCCCCGTTGGTGCCGCTGCATTTCTACCGCAACCGCATGATCCTCACCGGCTTCGGCTTCGGCGTCACCACCGGCGCCTACATCATCGCGCTGACGGCGTTCCTGCCCACCTACATCCAGGGCGTGCTCGGCGGCACACCGCTCGATGGCGGCCTGACGCTGGCCTATATGATGGCCACCTGGACAGCGGGATCGATGACCTCCGGCCGGCTGATCGGCCGCGTCCCCTACCGCGTGACGGCGCTGATCGGCACCGTGCTGGTGCTGCTGGGCAGCTTCGGCCCGGCGACACTGAGCCCAACGCAAGCGCCGATCTGGATTCGCCTCGGCTGCGTGCTGCTCGGCGTCGGTCTGGGCATGGCCAACATCACCTTTACCGTCGCGATCCAGGCCTCGGTGGATTGGAGTGACCGCGGCCGCGCCACCAGCCTGTATTTCTTCAGCCGCATCCTCGGCCAGGCGCTGGGTGCGGCAGCCTTCGGCGGCCTGCTGAACGCCGGCATGGGCGTGACGGCGGGCGGCCACGACCCGGTCGCCGACCTGATGGACCCCACTATCCGCGCTGGCCTGCCCGCCGTCGAGCGCACCGGCCTGATCGCCCTGCTCGACCACGCCCTGCACAGCGTCTATCTGGCCTCGGTGCTGGTCGCGGTGATGATTCTCGCGCTGGCGTTCCTGCTCCCCCGCAAAGCCAAGATGCAGCGCGGATAGGCGCCCGCTCAGGCCGGCCCGCCCGTGGCGCGCCTCGCCCACCAGCGCAGCAGACGACCGCCGGCACGAATGCCCGGCTGCTCGACCCATCGGTAGCTCCGCGAGGCCAGGACATAGGTCAGGGCCAGCCACATCGGCAGGGTCATGCAGCGCAGCAGCAGGCCCAACCCGGGCGGCAGGTCCAAAGGACCAAGCAGGGCGACCGCCGCATCCAAAATCAGCCAATGCATCAGATAGGCGCTGTAGCTCACCCGCCCGAGCGCCACGGACAGGCGGTTCACCAGCAGGGGACGCCGCACCCGCCAGGCCGCGAGCACCAGGCACACACTCGCGGCCGCCGCCGCGGTGCCGCGCGAGATCGGCTGCGCAAGGCTGGCCTGCCACGGCAGCGGCCCAAAGGCCACGACCACACCGAGCGAAACAGCCGCGATTACCAGCCCCGCGCTCGCCCACCGCCGCCGCGGCGCCATCGCGAGAAGATGATAGGCGAGAATGCCGAGGGCGAATGCCGGCAGCGAGTTGGGCAGCCAGTAATACAGAAATGTCTGGTCAAGCTGCTCATGGCCGAGCCCCAGCAGCGCTGGCGCCGCCAGGTTCGCCCCGATCGCCAGCAACACGCTCACCACCAGCAGCACGGCCGCCCGCGCCCGCGTGGTGACACTGACCGCGAGCAGCGGAAAGATCGCATAAAACATCATCTCGACAACGATGGTCCAACCGCCTGGCACCACCGCATTGATCCGTTCCGGCGAGAAGCCATTGGCAAACATCGCTGTCAGCAGAACGGCTCGCCCATCAAAGATGCCTTCCGCATCCACCGCCGCGTGCATGCCCAGCCGCGCCAGCACCAGGTGAAGGCAGCCATAGAACACTATCCCCAGCCAGTACAGCGGCGCGATGCGAAACAGCCTGCGGACATAAAACGCCCACACGCCGCCACGCCGACTGTTCCAGGACAGCATCATGGTCAACGCGCTCAACACGAAGAACAGATGCACCCCGTGGGCGCCAACCCCGGCCAGCCGGTTCGCGCGCCAGGAGGCATCCGCGAACAGCGCCCCTAGATGGGTCAGGACAACGCCTGAAATGGCGAGTCCGCGCAGCGCATCGATCGCCGCCAGCCGCTCGGGCCCTTCAGCGGAGACCACCAAGGGAGCCCGTTCCATGGCCGCTACCTAGCAAATTCACCGAACTCCTCAAGCCCGAAGGCCGCCACGGATCACTCCGGCCCCGGCAGCGACCCCGGCCGCCGCCGCTGAACCCCGCCCCAGCGGGCACCCACCCGGGCATCGAAAGCCGCCAGCAAAACGGCCCATCTGTTGCATTGTCACCCAGCCATGGGCGCACCGCCCAAGCCTGCCGGGAGACACACCAGATGACCGACACGCCCACCATCCTCCTCAATGGCACGCCCACCGCGCTCACCGGCGCCCCGCCCACCACCACCCTGCTCGACTGGCTGCGCGGGCCCGCCGGCCTGATCGGCACCAAGGAGGGCTGCGCCGAGGGCGATTGCGGCGCCTGCACGGTGGCGATCGAACGCCTCGTCGACGGCAAGCTCACCGTCCAATCCGCCAATGCCTGCATGCTGCTGCTCGGCCAGGTCGACGGTCTGGGCATCCGCACCGTCGAGGGCCTCACCGACGCACGCGGCCATCTGCACCCGGTTCAGGCGGCCTATGTCGAGGAAGGCGGCACACAGTGCGGCTTCTGCACCCCCGGCTTCGTGATGGCGAGCTACGCCCACCTGGCCTCGGGCGGCTCCACCAAGGTCGAGGCCATCCATGACGCGCTCGCCGGCAATCTCTGCCGCTGCACCGGCTACCGCTCGATCGTCGCCTCCGTCGAACGCGCCGCCGGCGCCCCAGCCCTCCCCGCCGACGCCCTGCCCACCCTCGCCCGCACCGCCGACACCAGCTTCGAGGGCTTCCACGCCCCCCGCAGCCTTGCCTCCGCACTCGCCCTGCGCGCCGCCCACCCCACCGCCGCCCTGCTTGCCGGCGGCACCGATCTCGGCCTGCTCTCCAGCCGCTCGCGCACCCCGCCCGCCGAGGTGATCCACCTCGCCCACGTGCCCGAACTGCACGGCATCGCCACCACCCCAGCCGGCCTGCGCCTCGGCGCCGCCGTCACCTACAGCGAGGCCCTGCCCACGCTCGAGGCGCTCCACCCCGCCCTGCATGCCTACCTCACCCGCATCGGCTCCACCCAGATCCGCAATCTCGGCACCATGGCCGGCAATATCGGCACCGCCTCGCCCATCGGCGACTCCCACCCCGTCCTGCTCGCGCTCGACGCCAGCCTCGAACTCACCTCCGCCGCCCGCGGCCCCCGCCTCGTGCCCATCGCGGACTACTTCCTCGGCTACCGGAAAACCGCGCTGGCGCCTGACGAAATCATCACCGCCATCCTCATTCCGCCGGCGCCGGAGGGCGCGGTCCTCGCCGCTGAAAAGATCAGCAAACGCCGCGACCAGGACATCTCCTCCGTCGCCGCCGCCTTCCTGATCGCCCGGGAACGCACCGCGGACGGTGACAAAATCACCCACGCCCGCCTCGCCTATGGCGGTGTCGCCGCCACCCCGGTGCGCGCCCGCCACGCCGAGACCGCGCTCGCGGGCGCGCCCCTCACCGACGCCACCATCGCCGCCGCCATCAGCGAACTTCCCAAGGACATCGCCCCGCTGTCAGACTGGCGCGCGTCGGCCGCCTACCGCATGCTCCTCGCCGGCAACCTGCTCAAACGCCTGCATCTCCGCCTCACCCCACCCACCGCCCCGCTGGAGGTCGACGCGCTGTGAACATCCTCTCCCCCACCCCCTTCCGCTCCGGCGTCCACACCTCCCAGCGCCATGACAGCGCCGAAAAACACGTCTCCGGCGCGGCCCTGTATCTCGACGACATTCCCTCGCCGCCCGACACGCTCCACGCCGCCCTCGTGCTCAGCCCCGTCGCCCATGGCACCCTCACCGCCATCGACAGCAGCACCGCCGCCGCCATGCCCGGCGTGCGCGCCATCCTCACCGCCGCCGACATCCCCGGCAAAAACGAAATCGGCCCGATCCTGAAAGGCGAAAAACTCTTCGCCACCGATCTCGTCGAACATGTCGGCCAGCCCGTCGCGCTGGTCATCGCCGACACGATGGACCAGGCCCGCGCCGCCGCCCACGCGGTGACGCTCGCCATCACGCCGCTGCCCGCCATCCTCACCATCGAACAGGCGCTCGCCGCGAACTCGCTGCTCTGCCCGCCGATGATCCTCACCTCCGGCGACGCCGACGCCGCGCTCGCCGCCGCGCCCCACCGCATTTCCGCGCAATTCTCCATAGGGGGTCAGGAACATTTCTATCTCGAAGGGCAGATCGCGCTCGCCCTGCCAGGCGAGGACGGCGAAATCACCGTCCACACCTCCTCGCAAAACCCCACCGAGGTGCAGCAGATCACCGCCGAACTGCTCGGGCTCGAATTCAACCGTGTCACCGCCATCACCCGCCGCATGGGCGGCGGCTTCGGCGGCAAGGAATCCAACGCCAGCTGGGTCGCCGCCGCCGCCGCCCTCGCCGCCGCCCACACCGGCCACCCGGTGAAATTCCGCCTGCCGCGCGAGGTCGACATGGTCGCCACCGGCAAGCGCCATGGCTATCTCATCGACTACACCATCGGTTTTGACGATGACGGCCGTGTGCTGGCGCTGCGCGCCCGCACCGCGGCGAATGGCGGCCACTCGATGGAACACACCTCCGCGGTGATGACGCGCACTTTGTGCCACATCGAGAACGCCTATTTCATTCCGCATGTGCACGTCACCGGCCTGTGCTGCAAAACCAACACCGTCTCCAACACCGCCTTCCGCGGCTATGGCGGCCCGCAGGCCGTGGTGGTGATGGAAGACGCCGTGCTGCGCATCGCCGCCCACCGCGCCACCACGCCCGAGGCAATCCGCACACTGAATTTCTACGGCGGCAAGGGTCGCGAAACCACGCCCTATGGCCAGAACGTTCCGCAGCCGCTCGCCGCCGAATGCATGAACCAGCTGATGGCGAAATCCGATTTCGCCAGACGCCGTGAGGAGATCACCGCCTTCAACGCCACCAGCCCCGTCATCAAGCGCGGCATCGGCTGCGTGCCGCTGAAATTCGGCATCTCCTTCAACAAGCCCCACCTCAACCAGGCCGGCGCGCTCATCCACATCTATTCCGACGGCTCCATCCGCCTCAGCCATGGCGGCACCGAAATGGGCCAGGGCCTGTTCACCAAGATCGCCCAGGTCGTCGCCGAGGTTTTCCAGGTCGACATCAGCAAGATCCGCCTCTCCGCCACCTCCACCGCGGAAGTCCCGAATACCTCACCCACAGCCGCCTCGTCCGGCAGCGATCTCAATGGCTGGGCCGCCCACGCCGCCGCCACCACCCTGCGCACCCGCCTCGTCGCTGTGGCCGCCCAACATTTCGGCGTGCCCGAGGACGACATCACCTTCCGCGACAACCAGATCTTCGCGGGGCCGGATGGCTCCAACCAATCCATGACCTTCAACGAGCTGGTCAAACTCGCCTACCTCACCCGCGTCAGCCTCTCGGCCACGGGATTCTACAAGACCCCTGACCTCACCTGGGACCAGGCCAGCCTCAAAGGCAGCCCCTTCTTCTACTTTACCTACGGCGCGGCCATCGCCGAGGTCGCCATCGACACCCTCACCGGCGAAACCCGCATCCTGCGCGCCGACCTGATGCAGGACGCCGGCAAATCCCTGAACCCCACGCTGGACATCGGCCAGGTCGAAGGCGCCTTCGTCCAGGGCGCCGGCTGGCTCACCTGCGAGGAGTTGTGGTGGGACAAGGAAGGCCGCCTGCGCACCGCCGGCCCCAGCACCTACAAAATCCCCGGCAGCCGCGACGCCCCCACCATCTTCAACGTGCATCTGCTCGAGGACAGCCCCAACACCGCCAACACCATCTTTCGCAGCAAAGGTGTGGGCGAACCCCCCTTGTTGCTGGCCGTCTGCGTCTGGACCGCCATCCGCGACGCGCTGGCCAAACCCGGACAAGTCGTCAGCCTCGACGCGCCGGCCACGCCCGAACGCATCGCAATGGCGGCAGCGACTTAAGGCGAGGGCTCTGCCCTCGACCCGTCACGCGAATGCGTGCTGCGCACGACGGGGCCGTACGGCCCCAGACCCCAAACCTTGGTCTTTGCGCGGCACCGCCAGCGGCCCTGATATCATCGGTCGTAGGGTGTAATGTTCTTCACATTGCACCATTCCGGCATGCAAAAGCTGCCTGTCACAAAGACCGTTTACAGCGCAGCCGATGAAGCCGATCGCACGGCCTGCCGCCGCGTGCACCACAGCCCCAATACACCCATTCCAATGGCGACGAACGATGCAGGCTCACTGATCGTGTTTGCCGCATCAGCAGGGTTCGACGACGCCACACCGCCGGCCAGGGCAATGATCGGCAGCCCAGGACCGGCGGCCTCGCGCCAGCCTGCTGGAAATCCTCTTTATCCTGCCGCAGGCCACCCGATCGCCTCGCCAACACCTTCACCGCGCCGCCACCAGCCCAATACATCTCCCAACACCGAAACCAACACCAAAATCGATTTTTCCAGATATTCTCTTTAAAAATTTTACCGAGACGAAAAATTAGAATTTTCCATCATATTCCGATTGCGCGCCTCCGCAGCCCATGCCTACGAGGGTATGTCCATCACCCTCCCACCGGAGACACCCATGCGCACCCACCGAACCATTGCCGCGACGTCTCCAACCCGTCCCACCACGCCGGCGGCAAAACCCAGCGCACGCACGCGCCTCGCCGCCCTCATCCCCGCACTCGGCATGGCCGCCGCCCTCCTCGCCGCCCCGCCCGCCAAGGCCGATCTGG
>CAIVDX010000710.1 GCA_903904805.1 uncultured Rhodospirillales bacterium | reverse complement strand
TCGATGAACACCTTGTCCGGCCCGTTCACCATGATTTCGGTCACGCTCTCATTCTCCAGCAGCGTCTCAAGCGGCCCCAGCCCGAGAATGTCGAACACCAGCTCGGCGGCCAGCGCCCGCTGCTCGCGGCTGTTCAGCTGGATGCGCCGCTCGGTGGCGATCTCCGAGATCAGTCGTTCCAGATCCTGGCTGAGCCGCTCCGGCGGCATCGAGGAGACCGCCGCCGGATCCAGCCGGCCCAGGCAGATCGCGCGCAGATCGGCGATCACATCGGGCGGCACCGTGGCGGTGACCGCCGCCGCCGCGGCAGCACTCACCATCGGCTGTGGCGCCTCGATGCGCACCTCCTCGGGTGCGTCCGCATTCGGCACGCTGCGTCGGCCGAAGCTTGGTCGGTAGACGCTCATCCCAACAGACCGAAGAACTTCTTCTTCGTCGGCGCTGCCGGAGCGTTGTCGCTCGCCCGCCTGCGCGGCCCGCCCAGATCGGCGGTCAGCGTCTCCACCGCAGGCTCGGCGCCATCCAGCAGACCCACCGAGCCCACCTGCCGGGCCAGCTCGGCCATGGCATTGCGGAACACCCCGCGCTGCGCAGCCGCCGGCTCACCCAGCGTCGCGGCATTGCCAAGTTGACGCGGCTGGTCGGCGATCACCATGTCCACCTTGGATTTCAGCGCATCCTCCACCTGGCGGCGGCTCAGCGTGCCGGCCTTGCCCAGACGATTCAGCACCAGCACCGGCCGCTGCACCTGGGTCGGACCAGAGGGCAGCGTGAGCAGCCGCAGCGTGTCGCGCGCGCAGGCCAGGGTCGGCTCCAGCACGATCACCCGCTGATGCACCAGGTTCAGCAGGCCGCGATACAGCGGCACCGGCGCGAAGGGCACATCGGCGACGATGAAATTATAGCGCCGGCGCAGTGCGTCATGCAGCGCCGAGGCCGCCCCCGGGGCATAGCCCGGATCGGCGTCGATCTTCTCCTCGCTGGAGAGCACATGCAGCCGATCGGCCGCCGGCTGGGCAGCACGCTCGGCGAGCAGCGCATCAATGCGATCGGGTGCCTCCAGCGCCTGGCACAGCCCCTGACCCGGCGCCACATTCAGCAGGAACGAGGCCATACCGCGATGCACATCGGGGTCCAGCAGTACCGTGTGGCGGCGCATCAGAACGCCGAAATACCATGCCAGATTCACCGCGATGGTGGTCGCCCCCACCCCGCCGCGCGCCCCGGTGATCGAGATCGACCGCGCGCCAAGCGCGTCCACCATCGGCGTCTGACCCATCACCAGCGGGCCGAAATGGCGTGCCACCTTCTCGCGCGTCAACGGCCGCGGCAGATAATCCGATGCCCCCAGCCCACGGGTGATCTCGCGGTAGAACTCCGCGCTGTCGAGATGGCCCACCACCAGCACGCACACATCCGGCTCGGTGACATCGGCCAGCGCGCGCAGATCGGACAGCGGATGCTCAGACCCCGCCACATCGACCACCAGCACCAGCGGCGTGGCCTGCTTCTGCATCGCCGCCGCCGCGGTCACCACATTGCCGCGACGCACCTCGAAATCCTTGCCGAGAAACTCCCCCAGACCGTCGCGCAGCGACTCCTCGGTCGCCGCATCGGCAATGAAGGCGAGGAACGATGGGCGATCATAGCGTGCGCTGCCATCGGGCGGCATCGCTCCGGTCGCAACAACTCCTGTATCAGGCATGACCTAGTTCCCTCCTGCCGCGCCACCGCCGGCGCCACCACCACCACCACCACCGCCACCGCCCTCAGCGCCACCACCACCGCCCGCACCGACCAGCCGCTTGGGCTGATCGGTCTGCACCCGCGCGATCGCGAGCGCCTGCGGGCCGGCCGGGCTCATCAGGCTGCCGCGGCCCAGCGCCAGATCGCCCGGCGTTTTCACCATCGCAGCGATGTTGGCCTCATTCGCCCCGGTCGGGTGCCACACATAGGGCTTCAGGTCTGGATCAAGCTGTGCGGCATCCATGCAGGCCGACAGGCTGGGCAGCAGCAGGCAACCAATGGTCAACCACCAGCCGACCTGGGAGATGCGGGCGATGCGGATGCGATCGCTATGCGTGCCGTCTCGCATCACTGCACCATGAAGCCAGCAGCACCCGGGATCGCCATCGGCCGCTGCGCGGTTTGGCCCGGATTGGCCTGGCGCATCTCGAACAGCCGCTCGATCTCGGTCGGCCGTCCGTAGCCGCGGTCGGGCAACTGCATCGACGCGGCCTGCGCGACCGGGCGCGAGATATAGGGTGTGACCAGGATCACCAGCTCATCCTCGGACCGGTTGTAATTGGTGTTGCGGAACAGCGCGCCCAGCGTCGGCATGTCACCCAGACCCGGCAGCCCATTCTTCGCGTCCGAGGTGGTGTCCTGCAGCAGCCCAGCGATGGCGAACGTCTCGCCGCTGCCCAGCTCCACTGTGCTCTCCGCCCGGCGCACGGTCAGCGAGGGGATCAGCAGGGTCGAACCCGACGTGGTCACCGACACCGAGTTCTGCGAGCTGATCTGGCTCACCTCCGGCATCACATGCAGATTGATCCGGCCATCGCTGTAGACAGTTGGCAGGAAGGACAGGCTCACGCCGTAATTCTTGAAATCGACCGACACCGCGCCGGCCTGCTGGGCCACAGGAATCGGGAACTCGCCACCCACCTGGAAGCTGGCCTTCTGGCCGCTCATCACCGTCAGGTTCGGCTCGGCGAGCACATGCACCAGGCTGTCCTGCGCCAGCGCGTCGATCACGCTGTTGAAGCTGCCGCCCAGGCAGAGCGGGTTGGTGCCGCTGGCGACACAATTGTTGGCGGCGCTGTTGATGTTGACGGTCAGCGCCGGAAACACCCGTGAGATCTGTCCGAAATTGCCCAGCGCCTGCCAGTTCACACCGATCTGGCGCACCACCGTGCGGTTCATCTCCGCCATGCGCACGCTGAGCGTGACCTGCACCGCCGAGGTGACCGACATCTGGTCATCCACCGTCTGGCCCTCGGCGGTGTAGCCGCGCGCCACGGCCACCGCCTGCGCCGCTGCCTGCGGATCGGCCACGGTGCCGGTCAGCATCAGCCCATGCGCGCTCGCCTGCACCTTCACATGGCTGCCGGGCACCAGCTTGGCGATGGTCTCCTGAGCCTGGCTGGCGCCGAAGCTCGAAGGCTGCACGGTGATGGTGAACTGCGCCACCGGCTTGCCAGTGGAATCCAGCGCGGCAACCGTGGTACGCCCCATCCCCACCCCGAAAATGAACAGGCTTGTCGCGCTGGCCGGGCGCACCTCCACAACCTTGGGATCAGCGACGAACACATTCGCCGCCGCGCCGTCGAGCGGCACCACCCGTCCCACCCCGGCCTCGAGCACCAGCGAGCGCGCGGCCTGGGTTGCCGCGGCAACGGTGAGCGTCTCAGCGTGGGCGATGCCACTGGGGCCGAACAGCAGGGCGCACAGAGCGGTCAGCCAGATGATCAGGCCTGGATGTCGGCGGCGATAGCTGAAGGAAGGACGCAGGAAGGTGGCGTTCATCAGAAATGGTACTCCTTGCCGTCGGCCGCGCCGGAGAAGATGCGCATGGATGGATTCATCGGTGCCGCCGCCACCGGCGCCGGCGCGGTGGCCACGGAATCGGCGCTGGTCGGCACCGGCGAGCCGCCGCGCAGCGCCGGCGAGACATCGTCAGCCCAGGTGGTGGTGGTGGCCCCAGCGCCGGAGAAGCCGTCCGCCAGCTGCTCTCCGCCCGCCGGCGAGGCCGCGCGCACCACCAGTGAAAGACGACCCAGCCGCACTGCAACCGACACGCGCTCGGCCTGCTCGGGGCTGACCTCCAGCGTGATGGTGCGCGCCTGGGTGGCACGTGAGGTCGCATCCGCTCCCTCGACGATCTGCTGGTCGATGGCGATCACCCGCACATCCGACAATGCGGTCTCGGCCGCCACCCGCCGCCCGGCCGGCGCGAGATCATTGGCCAGTGTCTGCGTCAGGATCAGATCGACATGGTCGCCAGGCCAGATCAGCCCGGCCGAGCCGGTGACGGAATCGACCGCGACGGTGATCGCCCGCGTGCCCGGCTGCAGCACTGCGGCCAAAAAGCCGCGATCGCCTGGGCGCAGCAGATCGGCGGCATGCACCTCCTCGCCTGGGTTGAGGCTGCGCCGCATCATCGCCCCCAGCAGGGCGGTGCGGCTC
>CAIVDX010000709.1 GCA_903904805.1 uncultured Rhodospirillales bacterium | reverse complement strand
GGTCGCGGCGGCGGTGACCGAAGGCTTAACCGCCATCGTGCTGCCCAAGGTCGCCTCTCCCGCCGAAATCCAGACACTGGCGGATATGCTGAGCTACTACGAAGGCAAAGCCGGCGTGGCGCATGGCGCAGTCGGCATCCTGCCGCTGCCGGAAACAGCCGAAGGCATGTACGCGGCCCGCGACATCGCCAAGGCCAGCACCCGGGTGCGCGGCATTCACGGCGCGCTGAGCGGCCCAGTGTCCGGCGATTTTGCCCGTGCCTTCGGGTTTCGCGCGACGTCGGATGGGCTGGAGCAAGCGTATCTGGCATCAAAGCTGGTGCTGGACAGCCGCGCCGGCGGGGCGAAGTATCCGAACGCGGGCATCTTCGGCACGGCACAGGACGACCTGCCGGCAGTGGAACGCCTGATCCGCCGTGCTCGGGAATTCGGCTACACCGGTGTCGCGGTCATGCACCCCACCCATGTGACGGTCGCGAACGCCGTCTACAAACCGACCGCGGAAGAAGTCGCGTATTTTGAGGGCCTTCTGGCCGCCTTCGAAGCAGCGGAAAAGGCCGGGCTCGGCGCCGTTTCGTACCAGGGCGCGATGGTCGACTACGCGATGCTGCCTTTGGCTCGGGAGGTTCTGGCGGACGCTAAGCGGGGATAGACCGCGAAATATCCAGCACGAGAAAACCGTCCACGGCCCGGCCGGACCGCAAGCGGTGGAGGCGCTGTACCGGCGGGGCGGGTAATCCATCGCTTAGCCGCCCCGTTCGTGCGAAAAAGCGCCCTGCCCCGCCGACGGAGACCCTGCCGATGCCCAGCGATGCCGCCCCGCAGCCCGTGTTGCTCGCCAACTACCAACCACCGCCATTCCTGGTGGACACGGTCGATCTGGTGTTCGAATTGCTGGAAACCGCGACGATCGTCCGCTCCCGCCTGGCGGTGCGCCGCGCCGGTACCGACGATGAGATGTTTTTGAACGGTGAGGCTTTGACGCTGCTGTCGGTCGCACGCGACGGGGTGCCGCTGACGGTAGGCCAGTACCGGCTGGAACCACATGGTCTGGTCGTGACCGACATGCCCGACGCCTGCGTGGTGGAAATCGCGGTTCGAATCGATCCGAAGGGGAACACCGAGCTCAGCGGGCTGTACCTGTCCAACGGCAGCTATTTCACGCAGTGCGAGGCCGAGGGGTTCCGTCGCATCACCTACTTCCCGGACCGGCCCGACGTGATGGCGAAGTTCACAAGCACCATCGTGGCGGACAAACCGCTGGTGCCGGTGATGCTGTCGAACGGCAATCCGGGCCCCGTGGAGGACCTGGGCGACGGGCGGCATCGTGTGGTCTGGACCGACCCGCACCCGAAACCCTGCTATTTGTTCGCACTGGTGGCCGGCGATCTGGTGGCGGTGAAGGACAGCTTTGTTACGCGGTCGGGCCGGCACGTCGATTTGGGCGTTTACGTCCGCCGCGGGGACGAGGACCGGTGCGGCCATGCCATGGCGTCGCTGAAGACGTCGATGACGTGGGATGAAGACGTCTTTGGCCTGGAATACGACCTGAACGTGTTCAACATCGCCGCCGTGTCGGACTTCAACATGGGCGCGATGGAGAACAAGGGGCTGAACGTTTTCAACACCAAATACGTGCTGGCGCGCCCCGACACCGCCACCGACATCGACTACCAGAACATAGACCGGGTGGTGGCCCACGAATATTTTCACAACTGGACCGGCGACCGG
>CAIVDX010000708.1 GCA_903904805.1 uncultured Rhodospirillales bacterium | reverse complement strand
TCGCCAACATCGGCGCCGCCGCCTTGTTCCCCATCGTGTTCGGTGAGGAATGGACGGGCGCTGTGGTTTATCTGCAGGCACTCAGCATTGCCTATCTCGCCCAGGCACTTGTTCAGCCGGTCTTCCATACATTGCAGATTCTCGAACGTCAGTCGCTTGCAGCCATGTGGCAGGCAGGCCGGCTCATCGCGGTCGTCACGGTGTTCACTGTCAGCGGACGCATGACGCTGTCCGCACCCACCGCCATTCTCGCCTATTCACTCACCCAGGCAGCCTGCTGCGTCGTGCTGCTGGCGCTGATGGCCCACGCCATCCGGAGGATTCAGAAATGACACGCGCATTCACTTTGGCAATCATGCTGGTCGCACCGCTCACCTGTGCCGGCGCACCCTTGTGCTGGGAGTCCATGGGCGTGCCGCCGCAATGTCTTTACAGCGACCCCCGCACCTGCGCGCAGGAGGTCGAGCGTTCGGGCGGCGTATGCTCCACCAATTCAGCTGAATTCCGCACCCCGACGGGGCCAGGCAATTTCTGCGTGATCCAGTCGAGCCTCGTGTCGAGCTGCGCCTATGCCGATCGCCAATCCTGCCAGCTGGCCGCGGTGCGCGCCGGTGGCGCCTGCGTGCAGGCCGATCAACCGGCCGAAGCGCAGGCCAATGTCGATCCATTCCGGACACGCCGCCCCTACTGATCAACGCAGCTCTCAGGGTGCTGCACGCAAATCCGGAACGATATGGCCCAGCCCACGCGCCGGGAACGCGCTGACCGGCAGCGTCGACGACCCGTGTCGGAGAAACGCGGCATAGCCGTGTCCCGCCAACAAAACCTCCTCGGCGAAGCTCGCCGCCAGCCACGAGCGATCATTATGAAGCGCTGCGACAGAGGGATCGGACGGCCGCACCATATAAACAAGGCCTCCAAAGATCTCGCTCTGCGCGCCCGCCTGGTTGTCCAAGACCGTGCAGATCCCCTCGGTCTTCAGCCCAAGAACCCATAGCGGCGCGCCTTCGTTCAAAATGCGCACACCGTCGCCCTCGGTGTCCAGCTGCCGGGCGAACACCGATGCGGACCCTGCAATGTGGATGCGTCCACAACACACATCCTCAACGAACAACCGGCCACCCCGCGGCAGCCGATTGACCAGACTCACACCGGCTGAAATGAGGTCGCGCAACACCACATCCCGCGCACCCTCCATTTCGATCGCCAATTGGGCGCCTTTATCTGTGTTGTCGAACGCCAAACGTTCGATGCTCAAAGGTGGCCCGTCAGTGCCGATGCGCATCATGCCGCCGGCGCGGGAGAACGTCGGCTGCCGCTGATCGAGGATGCGCAGCGTCGACCCCATCCCGGCTATCCGGCGCACTGAGGCGGGAATATCCAGCCGGTCACTGATTGCATAGATGCCATTGGGCAAATAGATGATCGGCGCCCCCGACGCAAAAGCCCGGCGAAATGCCATGGTCGCGTCCGTCACTCCATCCGCCACCGCGCCGAAGCGCAGCACATTGGCCCACTGCGACGAAGCTGCAGTGAAAGGCGGCGGTGCATCCACCGGAATGACGGCCCAGGGTGGACGCCGACTCGCCTGCCATCCACGGCCAGCGTCAATGCCATCACGCGTCGCGCCGCCAACGCTGACATCGCGTAGAAGCAGCGTCCCCAGATTCACCGTAGGCAATCCAGCCAAATTGCCTCCGTCGATGGCGACGAGGCCACCAGCTATGGCGTTCACCAAAGGGACAGAGGCGCTCACTCGCAGATCGCGCACAGCCAGCGCGTTGCCACGATTGCGCAGCCCAATGCTCGCCGGCCCCTGCACCGCGACATGTTCCAGTGTCAAACCATACTCACTCTGCGCAACATCAATGCCGGTGGCGAACCCCTCGATGGTGAGGTGCTGCAGCAGAGCCGGACCCGGCCATTTGCGCGTCATCGACACACCCACAAAGCCGCTACCCCGTGCGGCATGCAGCCGCACGTCGCGGATCGCACCAATATTGTTGGCGAGGTAGTCAATCGCGATCGCGCCCGGATCACCAGCACCGACATCGATCGTCAACGATTCGACGAAGTTCATGTAGGCGTCATTGCCCTCACCGAGTCCAACGTAATCTTTTCCACCTCCGGTGGGGCTGCCATCGAGATGCTTTGAGGTGGTGTAGATCACCGCGCGCGGATGGGCGGCATCATCAAATCCCACCGCATGATCGCGCAGCTTCAGAATCGTGTGATCGCGCGACTGGCCCATCAGAGCCAGCCCCGACGCATAACCACCATTGGCATAGCGTTTCGACAAAGTGCCTGAGATCAGATAGGTGCCATCGGGCAGATAGACAATCCGGTCGTGCCAGAAGCTGGTCCCAGTGTCGCCGCCGCTGGCGGTGATCGCCGCCTGGATCGCAGCGGTGTCGTCATGCACCCCATCACCGCGCGCGCCGAAACCGCGCACATCGAGAATGCCCGAATCGGCAGGCAGTGCCTCCGCCCATGCGGGCGAGACAAGCGCCAGAATCAGCACAACGGCGATTTGTGCGCGCGTCATCGTCCCGTCAGGACGCGCAGTTCGCGTCGGCAACCATTGCGGGCCCGCCAGCATCTGAGCAGAACGATGCAGCGGAAAGTGCATTGCGGACGAGGTCCCGATAGTGCTCCTCATACCCATCAATCATCCGCGTCACCGTAAAGCCCTCGGCCATCCGCGCGCTGGCCTGTGCAAGGTCCGGCAACATATCCGCGCCGGCGATGGAGGCGAGAATATCGGCCAACGCCTGCGCATCACCTGGCGGAAACAGCAATCCAGTTCGCCCAGGCTGAACAAACTCCGGAATGCCGCCAATATCGCTGCCGATCACCCCGAGCCCGTAGCAGGCAGCCTCGACAATCGTCACCGGCGCATTTTCATACCACAGCGACGGCAGCAGCAGATACGCAGCCCGCGCCAACGCATCCAACTTCGCTTCTTCTGCAACATAGCCGAGAAACCTAATGCGCGGATCCCGCGCCGCGGCCGCACGCACCTCCGCCTCCAGCGGGCCGGTGCCAGCGATCGCCACTTCGATATCGACTGATGCCGGCAACCGTGCGACCGCGTCCAGCACCACGCGGATTCCCTTCTCAACCGTCAACCGCGTCAACATCAAAAAGCGCTTGCGGGCATCAGGCCCGCGCTTTTGCCGGATCTCCGCGCTCGCCTTGGGCTGCGGAATCCCGTTATGCAGCACACCCCGCCGCGCAACCGGCAGACCCGCTGCGACATGCCGATCCAACAGAAAACGTGAGGGGCTCGCAAACATGCTGACGTGGCGGGTGGAGCGCAGATGCCACTCGCGATAGGCGCGGCACCCCAGCGTCGGCGTCGTGCAGATATTCCAATCCCGCGTCAGCAAGAAAGCGCGCGGGCACAGCAGGTGATAGTCGTGCGCAGTGTGCAGAACGGGAATATTCTCCCGCCGCGCCCGAGCCCAGATCGACGCGGAAAAACCGTCGATCAGATGGGTATTGACCACGTCCGGTTTTCCTCGCGCGAGAATCTGACGAAATCGTCGGCTGGCATCGCC
>CAIVDX010000707.1 GCA_903904805.1 uncultured Rhodospirillales bacterium | reverse complement strand
CCCGCGCCCACCACGATGAGATCGTACAGCTCGCCGGTATCGGTGGGGCCCATCGCTTCCTTCGGATTGTCGCGCAGCTGATGCGCCGCTTCGAACGATCCGGGATGGCTGCCACGCATCCCCATCTTGCGCGGAGGATAAGTTTCGTTCGGTCCGCCAGCCGCTGCGGCGGCCTCCTGTGCAACGCCCCACGTCGGCAACAGCATCGCCCCGGCGGCCGCAACCGAGACGCCGTTCACGAAGTCCTGCCGTGTAATGTCGCTTCTCATTCCCAGCTGTTCGTCTGACATCTTCATGACGTGTCCTCGGGCTATACCGGCGTTTGCGTGAATCGATAACGCCTATTTGAAGGTAGAAAATGGCATGGCCGGCAACTCGCACCGGCCTTGCTCATCAGCTGTTCGCTTGTTTAGTTCTAAGTTTCAGAGAGACGGCGAACGCCGCTCTACGCCAGGTACGGCATAGAGCGACGGTTCAACACCTCATCTACGGCGCGATGCCCCTGGAAAATGGCCGTATCCGTGTGCGGGCTCGCGCCGGCATCGGAGTTGGCAATCGAGATCAAGCCGAACGGCTTGCGCCCGATCACACACGGCGAGCTAGGCGAGTTCGTATACACCCACTCCAGCGGCTCGTTCAGTCCGTTGTAGGTATACGCGTATCCATGCGGCCAGCGATTCATCACGATCGAAACGATGTCCCGCTTTGAGTCGAACCCGCTCGGCCCCAGCATCCGGTCGAGCTGATCGCGCAAATGACGCTCCATGTCCTCGAACGACGTGCCCAGAATCTCGTAGCGGCCCATGCGATGCTGGTCCTTACGTGGAAGCCCAGGCTTGGTAAAGATCTTCGAGATGTGCAGGAAGATCGGCTCATCCGGCGACTGCGGATGCTGCAGCTCGCCCAGCGAGACCGCCTCCGTCAACGCGATCGACGGGAAGTACATCGTCGGCGCGTTGATGTTGGAGACCCCAGCCGTCTTGAAGGCTTTCCAGTTCTTGATCGCGACACTGGTGTACATCAGCGGACCCTTCACCGCATACGAAAGAGCTTCCTTCTGCTCCTTCGACATATCAGGAACCATGTACGGGATGAACATGTTCCAGCAGGCCAGGATGGTAGCCTTGCTCTTCACCTGGTACATCTTGCCGCCCTTGCTGTAAGTGACGAGTGTGCCAGTCTCGCGATTCTTCGCCCCTACATTCTTCACGTTCAGCACTGTGCTGCTCACGCGGATGCGCGCCGTCTGCCCCGGCTTGTCGAGCGCCGCGTAGTCGATATGCGCTGCGCCCATATCTTCCATCGACTTGGCACCCGGCACTGCCTCCGGAATCAGCCAGCGCACGATCGACCGCGCGATCATTGCGTTGCCATCCGGAAAGTGCACCGAGCCGCCACGGTTCGAGCTCTGCCGTCCATGCTGCGTACCCGGCAGCTCATCCAGAACACCCTTGGTCGTCGGTGCCAGCTTCAGTCCCGCAAAACCGGGCTGTCCCATCTCCCACGCAAACAGTGCTGGGGTCTGGTCTGCGCCAACGCAGAAGTTGCCTTCGCCGAAGCTCTTGTGGAACCACAGCACCTGCTTGTCCACCTTCACCACGTTGAGCAGATAATCTTCGTAGCTCATCTTCGCAAGCTTCACGCGCTTATCGTCTTCCGAGAGATCAGGGAAATAATCAGGCGCGTTCTTCGCATCGGCCAGACGTATGATGTCCTTCTTGGCCTTGTCGGAGAGCGGAGTCTTGTCGAGGAACTCCATCGTGATGCCGCCACCTTCACCACGGCCGCCTTCGTTGATCACGAACACGTCCTTG
>CAIVDX010000706.1 GCA_903904805.1 uncultured Rhodospirillales bacterium | reverse complement strand
TCGAACCCACGGCCCCAAGATTAAAAGTCTCGTGCTCTACCAACTGAGCTACGGGCTCACAGTGTCGTGCGGCTGTAGAAGGTCAACGCGGCGCTCCCGTCAAGGGCGCGCCGCGCATGTCTCATTATTGCGGGTCGGTGCCCAGGCGGGCGGTGATGATCCGATCGGGCGGAGCCGCCACGATGCCGCCGCCGCCGGAGCCGCGCTTGATCTTGTCGACAACATCCATGCCCTGAACGACCTGGCCCCAGATGGTGTATTGGCCATCCAGATGCGGCGCCGGGGCGAACATAATGTAGAACTGGCTGTTCGCGCTGTTCGGGCTCTGGCTGCGGGCAGCGCCAACGGTGCCGCGGAGGAACTTGCGGCGGTTGGTGAATTCCGCGGGCAGATCGCCATATTTGCTGCCGCCGGTGCCGGTGCCGGTGGGGTCGCCGCCCTGCGCCATGAAGCCCTCGATGACGCGGTGGAAGGGCGTCCCGTCATAGAAATGCTCGGAGACCAGCAGCTTCACCCGCTCCACATGCTTGGGCGCGATGTCGGGCAGCAGCTGGATGACCACCTTGCCGTCCTTCAGCGTGAGGATCAGCGTGTTGGCGGGGTCAAGCGCCGGCTGGGCGGTGACGGTGTCAGACATGGTGGCTCCAATCAACAGGGTTGCGAGAAGGGTTCGCCGTGCGAAAGCGGCTTTCTGGGTTGGCATTGGGCGTCTCCGGATGCGGCTGGTCAGCCAAGTTTGGCGAGGATGCGCTCGAGCACGCGCGTCGGCACGAAGCTTGAGACATCGCCGCCAAGCCGGGCGATTTCCTTGACGAAGCGGGATGAGATGAACTGGTGGCGTTCGCTGGCCATCAGGAAGGCGGTTTCGATGTTGGCATCCAGCCGGGCGTTCATGCCCGCCATCTGGAACTCATAGTCGAAATCCGACACCGCGCGGAGGCCGCGGATGATCACACTTGCCTGATTGGATCTGGCGAAATCGATCAGCAGACCGTCGAAACCGAGAACATCGATGCGGGTGCCGGTGCGCGCGGCGATCGCAACGGTTTCGGAGCGAACGAGATCGACGCGCTCATCCAGTTCGAACAGCGGGCCCTTGCCGATATTGACGGCGACGCCGACGACCAGCCGGTCCACCAGGCGGGCGGCGCGGGCGATGATGTCGGTGTGGCCGTTGGTGACCGGATCGAAGGTGCCGGGATACAGGCCGGTGCGTGGTGCCGACTTAGCCATCCGCCGGCTCCGGCGGTGGCTCCTCGGGGGTGGGCGCGCCAGGGCTCTGATCGGCGTTGGTCTGGTCCTCGGCGACCGGATCGTCCGAGCTGTCATCGACAACCGGGAAGACGCTGGTGACGCGTTCGGTGTCGTCGAGGCGCAGCAGCATCACGCCCTGGGCGGAGCGACCGGTCAGACGCACCTGGTCGCCCGGCACGCGGATCAGGCGGCCGCCATCGGTGACCAGCATGATGTCGTCACCCGGGCGCACCGGGAAGGTGCCGGCCACGGCCGTGCCACTGCGTGCGCCGAGCACGATGTTGACGATGCCCTGACCGCCGCGACCGGTGACGCGATATTCGAACGCCGAGCTGCGCTTGCCGAAGCCGCCATTGGTGACGGTGAGCAACAATTCCTCACGCTGCTCGAGCTCGTCCAGACGCTCGGCTGTGACCTCGCTGCCAAAGGTGAAGTCGTCACTGACTTCCTCGACGGCGACGATCTCCTCCTCGTCGCCGGCGCGGCGTTTGG
>CAIVDX010000705.1 GCA_903904805.1 uncultured Rhodospirillales bacterium | reverse complement strand
CTAGACGGCGCGTCTACCCCCAACACCGTCACGAATACTGACCGTGAAACCGACTGCACCGTGACGGTCAGCCTGGAAAACCTGCAGGCCATGATGGACGGCGAACTCAACGCGGTGAGCGGCTTCATGAGCGGTAAGCTCAAAGTAGCGGGCGACATGAGCGTCGCCATGAAGCTGCAGACGATCCTGCGCTGAGCGATCCATTCCCGATACGAAAAGGGGCTCCGCAGGGAGCCCTTTTTTATTGGCATCAGTCGTTCAGCGCCGCGGCAGCGAGGGCGCGAAGCTGTTTGATCAGCGGAAACACTGTCTCGATTTCACTGAGCGTTGGCAGTGGCGTGTCGCCCCGATTCGGATAGCGAGTCACCACCGCCCACGAGGTGATACCTTCGATCTCCACGGTTAAAGCGCGCATCGCTGGAAATTTCGCAGTCACCAGCTCCGCAAGTTCCGCCAGGTCATGGACATGTGGGGGTTCGGTACCTGCCGCCGCAATAAGTGCTTTGAGAACCTTCTCGGCTGCTTGCTGGGTATGGAAAGCAGCGACATTTGTCGCTTCCTCTCCAGCGGTCAGACACAGATTTACAGCATAGATGTCTTCATCCGCCTTGGCGATCCAGGACTGGGCAGAGTGCTTATTCGGCAGCTTGGGCACGATGCTCTCGATCGAAAACGACGACGCCGTCCGCCTCGACCATATGAGCCAGCGTGCCGACGACGCCAACCTCTTGATCGTAGGTCGATTGACGATAGGGAACGATATCGACCGCCTTGCGGTACTGCTTTCTGGCCTCATGGATCGAACGCCAATGAAGTTTGGTCACCGGCGTTTCGTTATCCACGATCACCAGTAAATCATGATCGCTGTCCGGACGTGCATCACCGCGCGCGCGGGAGCCGAACAGGATCACCTTGCGCGGGTTGAAGTAGTCGATCACCGACTTCAGCAGTTCGGCCGGGACTTCGGACGATGACATGCTTGCAGTATAGCGCGTCCGCTCAATCCTCGCGACCGCGATGCGATCTGCGGCGCGCGAGGATCCAGTAGGACAGGAGCGCGGTCAGCGCGATCAGCGAGCCATTACCAGCATGGTGGCGCGACAGCTGACCGGATAGGCTGAGATGTCGTGATGGAACGACTGGAAATTATTGGGGCGATCGGAACTACGCTCGATGGGCAGGGGACGGATGACATTACCTGGAAATGACAGACTGCGCGGCGCTGTGGATACAGTTCCGAGCCCGGTCAGCGTCAGCCGACGCAAGCTCATGAGGGTCGGAGCGGGAATTGGCCTGGCCTCCTTCCTCGGGACGGGGGCGCAGGCGGCGGGGCTCACGCGCAAGATCGCGCTGGAGGAGCATTACACGACGCCGGAGCTGTCCAAGGGAGGCTATGTTGACAGGCCGACCCGCAGCGACGCGTTGTTCGCGGACATCGAGCGGCGGCTCGTCGATTTCGATCAGCTGCGGCTGGAGGCCATGGACAAGGCCGGAATCGATCTCTCGGTCCTCTCGGTCACGACACCCGGCATCCAGGGAGTAGCGGACGCGAAGACCGCGATCCGCCTGGCACAGGATGCCAACGACCTGCTGGCGCGCCAGGTGCAGAAGCGGCCACAGCGCTACGGAGGGTTCGCTGCCCTTGCCCTGCAGGACGTCGGCGCAGCAGCCAATGAACTCCAGCGTGCCGTCAAGGAACTCGGTCTGAAGGGGGCGCTGATCAACGGCCAGACCGGTGGGCATTACATGGACGCCGACATCTACTTGCCGTTCTGGGAACGCGTGCAGGATCTGG
>CAIVDX010000704.1 GCA_903904805.1 uncultured Rhodospirillales bacterium | reverse complement strand
GTGCGATATCGCGTCGGACAGGCGCTCGGCCAAGCGCTCCGGCGGCTGTGCGCGGGCCGCCGCGCGCGCCGCTCCGCGCATGAAGGCGCGATCCTCCGCCGGCATCATGTGCGCCTGGCGCAGCGCCTCCTGCAGACCGTCCGGATCGTCCGGAGTGTAGCCCAGCATGGTCTGACCTGGCGTGAGCTGGTCCAGCAATGCGGGCAGGGCAGGCGCGATCACCGGGCGGCCGAAGCCCAGTGCCAGCATCGCCGACCCGGATGTGAGGATGCGCCGATAAGGCAGCACCACAAAGTCCGCCGCGCGCAGAACATATTGCACGGCCGCGTCTTCGATCTGTCGGGCGGCGATGCGCACGCCGGGCGCGGCCATACGCCAACGCGCCGGATGCTCAGAGCCACCACGGCCGGCGATGAGCAACGCGCTGTCCTCTCCGCCGAGGTGATGCCGCGCGAAGGCCGCCATCAACTCATCGAGCCCCTTGTAGGGCCTGAGCGCGCCGAAAAAGCCGAACACCGTGCGCGCCTCGGCCAGCCCCCAATAGCGCCGCGCGGCGGCGTCGGTGATGTCGTCTGGGTAGTGCGCGTGCAGGCTGGGATGCGGCGCCACCAGCACGCGGCGCGCGCCAAGCTCACGGGCCATCAGCTGGGCGGTCTGCCCATGCACATGCACCAGGTCGGCCATGCCCGCGAGGCCCTGACGCAGGCCCAGATCGGCCGAGGGGAAGCGGTTCTCGTGCGGCGCGCCGTTATGTATCGTCCAGAGCAGACGCCCGCCAGCGGCGCGGAACGAGGCGCAGTCTGCCAGAAAGATGGCCGCCAGCGCGCAGGCCTCTGCCTCATCGGCAGCCCCGGCATAGACCGCATCCTCCCAATGCAGATGAAACACCCCGCCGGCGGCACGGCCAATCGCCTCACCAATATCGCCGAAGCGCACGCTCCAGCGCGGCGCCAGCGCCGAGGCCAGCAGCGACTGGTAGGGGTTGGACAGGCTGTAGTTCGGAAACATGATCCAGGGCGGCATCGCCCGATCATCGCGGCGAATGATGACCGCCGCGCTAACGCCTCACGCCGGCCTTTGCCGCCCGATAAAGGCGCGCAGCTCGTCCCGCACCGGCGCGTCGGCGGCCAGCGTCGCGAACCACGCGGGTGCGTCGCCCGGCCCAACCAGCTGCGCCCCGGCATCCATCGCCACCTGCTGCAGGGTGAGGCTCGCCGCGCTGTCCAGACAGGCCTGCCGCCACTGCGCCTGCCGCGCCGCCGGGGTGAGCGCCGGCAGGATCAGCCCCGCCTCCAGCCGCCCGGCCACGCACACCGCCCGGAGCGCCTGCCACGACAGCCCCGCCGGGGCCGCACCGCGCATTGCCTGGTGCAGTTCGTTGAAATCCGCGATCTCCGTCCGCGCCGGGTTTTCCTCGCCTGACAAGGCACAAAATGGCCGGACGTCAGTCGGAAGAGCGGCGATCCGCTCATCCATATGCCGCCCGCGCAGCAGCACCGCATCCACCCGCCGCGCCGCCAGTGCCGGCAGCGCGTCCTCGGCTGCAAGCCACACCGGCTGCGGTTCCAGCCCGAGCAGGCTCAGCGCCAGCAGTGCCGCGATCTCCGGACCCGACGACACCGCCACCCGCGGACGCGGCCCCGGTGCGCTCGCCCCCGGCGCCAGCCGCATCGCCAACACTGAGGGGGTCAGCACGGCAACCATCGGAATCCAGCTCGGCGGCGAAAAATGCACCCTTGGGTCGCCGATCAGCCAGGCATGCCCGGCGGCCCCTGGCAGCAGCGCGGCGGTCTCGCCGTCCGGCACCGCGTGCGCCTCCAACTCGTTCGCCGCGGTCACCCCGTCCAGCCCGCCGACCGGAACACGACGCATCCCACTATCCGCCGCCAACGCCTGGCCAAGCGGCGGCGCGAGTATGCCGGCCCAGCCGTCGACCAGCCCACCCTCCGGCCCGCCCACCAGCAACACCAGATCCGCGGCCGCCCGCGCGCGCCCAACCGCCACCGACATGGCGGCAGCGGCACCCAGCAGCGCACGGCGCGTCAGTGCAGACATACGGCTCTCCGGAAAGCGGGCGGGATGCTGGACAGGAGGGAAGGGCGAGTCAAATCGCCCGCCATGCCGCGGCGCGACTACTCCTCATACTCCATCAGTGCCTGCACCGGCACATCCAGCTTGCCGCGGCCATTCAGCGCGGTCAGCTCGATCAGCACCGCAGCCGCCGGCACCACCGCGCCCACCTGGCGCAGTAGCGAGATGCCGGCCGCCATGGTGCCGCCGGTGGCGAGCAGATCATCCACGACCACAACGCGCTGGCCCGGCGTGATCGCGTCCGCCTGAATCTCGATCCGGTCGGTGCCGTATTCCAGCCCGTAATCGAGACCGATGGTCGCGCCGGGCAGCTTGTTCTTCTTGCGCAGCATCACGAAGCCAAGCCCCAGCTTCAGCGCCAGCGGGGCGGCCATCAGGAAGCCGCGCGATTCGATGCCGGCGATCAGATCCGGCTGATACACGCTCACAATGCGGGCCAGGCGCCCCATCGCCACCTGCCAGGCATCCGGATGCCGCAGCAGCGTCGAGATGTCGTAGAACAGGATCCCCGGGATCGGGAAATCCGGGATGCCGCGGATATGGTCCTTCAAATCCATCTCGGTCTGCCTTTCCTGACTGTGTGGTTCCATCTAGGGCGCGTGGCGTGGTGCGTCCATCAGCCCTCCCACCGAGGGCATCTCATAGCCGGCCTCATGCGCCACCTCCGCCGAGCCCGCCTGGATCATCCGCAGCGCGACAAACAGCACGATCAGCAGCCCGACCCAGCCGATCCAACGCCAGCGCGCCAGCAGCCCGGCCACCAGATTGGCCGCCACGCCCATCAGCAGCACGCTCAGCACCAGACCGATCACCATCACGCTCGGGTGCTCGCGCGCCGCCCCGGCCACCGCCAGCACATTGTCCAGACTCATCGACAGATCGGCGACCGCGATTTCGATCATCGCCGCGCGCATCGTCTTGTGCGCCTTGGGAGCCCCTGCCTCCGCCGCATGCCCGCGATGCCGGCGCAGCTCGTGATACATCCGCCAGCAGACGAACAGCAGCAGCAGCCCGCCTGCCAGCGTCAACCCGACGATCGCCAGCAGCTGCAGCGTCACCAACGCGAGCGCCACGCGCATCACGGTCGCCGCCCCCACCCCCAGCGCGATCGCCCCGCGCCGCTGCTTCGGGTCCAGCCCCGCCACCGCCATGCCCACCAGCAGCGCGTTGTCGCCGGCCAGCACCAGGTCGATCATGATCACCTGGACCAGGGCGGCCAGTTCACCGGATGCCAGCGCATTGGAGAGATACAGCAATCGATGCCCGCCCTTCGTGAGGTGTGCCGCTTGAGTTGCGCCGCCCACCGTTCTAGGCGGAGACCCCAATCTAGGCGGTCGCGCATGCAAACCGCCAACCACCTTCAGCCCGAACAGGAGACCGCGATGGTCCCGCGCTATAGCCGCCCCGAGATGGACGCCATCTGGTCGCCGGAAAACCGCTACCGCATCTGGTTCGAGATCGAGGCACTGGCCGCCGAAGGCATGGCCGCCGCCGGCACCATCCCCGCCGAGGCCGCGATCAACATCCGCACCCGCGGCGCCCCGCGCCTGGCCGCCATCGGCCCGTCCGACATCGCGCGGATCGACGAAATCGAGCGCGAGACCCGCCACGACGTGATTGCCTTTCTCACCTGGCTCGCCGAGGCGATCGGGCCGGACAGCCGCTTCGTGCATCAGGGCATGACAAGC
>CAIVDX010000703.1 GCA_903904805.1 uncultured Rhodospirillales bacterium | reverse complement strand
GCTGGCGGCCACCCGCGTCGTCACACTTCATCACGATTTCATCGAAGGTGTCCGCGCAATGGTGGTGGACAAGGACCGCAAGCCCGCCTGGTCGCCGGCCTCCATCGAGGCTGTCGACCCCGCCACCATTGCCGCCGTTCTCGGCTGACCGGAGTTCCCATGCGCCCGCTTCTGCTTGCCGCCCTGCTGCTGGCCCCGCTCGGCGCTCACGCGGAGACCATCCTGCGACTGAGCGAGTCCGGCAGCGCCCAGGTGCAGCCCAACGACCTCGTGGCCAGCCTTGAGGCGCAGACAAACGGCGCCAGCCCCGCCGAGACGCAGGCAGCGGTGAACCGGATCACCGCGGCGGCGCTGGCCGTCGCCAAGGCCACCCAAGGTGTTTCCGTCTCCACCGGTGCCTACCGCGCCAGCCGCATTCCGCCGACGCCCGGCGTGCCGCCACAGCCGCTGTGGCACGCATCCCAGTCAATCGAGCTGCACAGCGCCAACGGCGAGGCAATCCTGACGCTGGTTGGCAAGCTGCAGCAGCAGGGCCTGGCGATCAGCACGCTGGATTGGCGCGTCTCGCCGGACAAACTCCGCGCCGCGCAGGCGGAGGCGACCAATATGGCCCTGCGCGCGCTGCGCGCCCGCGCCACCGAGGCGGCGACTCAGCTGGGGCTGAGCTTCGATTATTTCTCGTCGGTGGATCTGGCGCCGTCGAACCACGGGCCGATCGGCCTGATGCGGGCGGCGGCGGCGCCGAGCGCCGAGGCTGATCTGGCGGAGGTGACGGCGACGGTGTCGGCGGAGGCTGTGTTGAAGTAGGCCTGGAAGGCAAGGGGCGCTGCCCCAGGCCATCAAGCGTCCTGCAACGCCCGCCACACCCGCTCCGGCGTTGCCGGCATGTCGATCGCCGTCACACCGTCGTCTGCCAGCGCGTCGATCAATGCGTTCATGACGGCCGGCGGGCTGCCAACCGCACCCGCCTCGCCCGCGCCCTTTACGCCAAGCGGATTGGTGGTGCAGGGCACCTGCACCAGCTCCACCTCGATATTTGGCAGGTCGTCGGCGCGCGGCAGTTGGTAATCCATGAAACTCGCTGCCAGCAGCTGGCCGGAATCGGAATCATAGGCGGTGTGTTCCATGAACGCCTGGCCCACGCCCTGGGCCACGCCGCCCATGATCTGGCCGGTGACGATCAGCGGGTTCAGCACGGTGCCCATGTCGTCAATCACCAGATAGCGCACCACCCGCACCTCGCCGAGCTCGGGATCGACCTCAACCTCGGCGACGTGGCAGCCATTTGGATAGGTGCCGGCCTTGATCTCCGCCACCTCGGCCACATCGAGCGTAGGGATCGAGGCATCCACCTGCGCGAGCGCTCGCTGGCGGGCGGCGAGATCGAGGATGGAGATCGCGCGGTCGGTGCCGGCAATCCGGAACTCTCCCGCGTTGAACACGATGTCTGCGGATGCGGCCTCCAGCGCGTCGGCCGCGGCATCACGCCCGCGGTTGATGATGGTTTCGGTGGTGGCGACAATCGCCGTGCCCTCGCTGACCAGGCTGCGTGCGCCGCCAGTGCCGCCGCCCACGGGGATGGTGTCGGTGTCGCCCTGATGGATGCGCACGATCTCGCCCGGCACGCCAAGACGATCGGCGATCAGCATCACATAGGCGGTCTCATGCCCCTGGCCGGTGGATTGGGTGCCGACATACACATCCACCCCGCCATCCTCGGCGAAGCGCACCTCGGCGCGCTCGGTGCCCTGGCCGGCGGTCGCTTCCAGATAATAGCCAATGCCGATACCACGGCGCAGGCCGCGTGCGCGGGCGGCCATCTGGCGCGCCGGGAAGCCGGCCCAGTCGATTTTCTCCAAGGCCACATCGAGAACATAGGGGAAGTTTCCGCTGTCGTAATCCTGCCCCATCGGCGTGCGGTAGGGCATCGCGGACTGCGCCACCATGTTGCGGCGGCGGATGTCCGCGCGGTCGATTTTCATTTCGCGCGCCGCCTGATCGATCACGCGTTCCACCAGATAGTTGCTCTCCGGCCGGCCCGCGCCCCGATATGCATCGACCGGCACGGTGTGGGTGAACACGCCCAGCACGCGCGCATGGATCGCCTTGAATCCATAGACGCTGGCGAGAACCTTCGTGCCGGCAAGTGTTGGGATCATGGGCGCGTAGTTGGAAAGATAGGCACCCATGCCCGCATGGTTGGTGGTGCGCAGGGCGAGGAAGAGGCCGTTCGCATCGAGTGCCATCTCGGCACGCCAGAGATTGTCGCGCCCGTGCGTGTCTGACAGGAACGCTTCGCTGCGGCTCGATGTCCACTTCACCGGCCGTCCGAGCGCGCGCGCGGCGAAGCTGACCAGCGCGTGCTCGGGATAGAGGAACAGCTTCATGCCGAAGCCACCGCCGACATCGGGGGTGATCACACGGAACGCCTCGGCATCAACCTTGAACACCGCGCCGGCAAGCATGCGCTTGATCGACCACCCGCCCTGGGTGTTGGTGGTGAGTGTCCAGCGCCCATCAGCGAACTCGGCAAGCGCCACACGCGCTTCCATGCTGGCGGTGACCACGCGGTTATTGACCAGCGTGCAGCGCGTGATATGCGCGGCCTGGGCGAACAGCGCATCGGTGGCGGCCTTGTCGCCGGTCTCCCAGTCGAAGCAGAGATTGCCTGGCGCATGGTCCCACACGGCGGGCTGGCCGGCATTGGTGGCGGTGGCGAGATCGGTGGCCGAGGGCAGAACCTCATAGTCGACCATGATCGCTTCAGACGCATCGGCTGCCTGTTCTGGCGTTTCGGCAACGATGAAGGTGACGGGATCGCCGACATGGCGCACAACGCTCTCGGCGAGCACCGGCCGCGGCGTATCGGCGCGCGGGGCACCGTTGCTGCCCTTCAGCGGGATCACACAGGGCAAATGCCCGAGGCCCGCCGCGGCGAGATCGGCACCGGTATAG
>CAIVDX010000702.1 GCA_903904805.1 uncultured Rhodospirillales bacterium | reverse complement strand
GCTGTCATCTCCGGCAAGGTGCTCGAGACCGAAGACTACGCCTGGGGCTTCGACGCCCAGTCCGGCGAGTACAAGGACATGGTCGCCGCCGGCATCATCGATCCGACCAAGGTCGTGCGCTGCGCCCTTCAGGACGCCGCGTCGGTTGCCGGTCTGCTGTTGACCACCGAGGCGATGATTGCCGAGAAGCCCGAGAAGAAGGCCCCCGCGGGCGGTCCTCCGGGCGGCGGCATGGGCGATATGGACTTCTAAGTCCAAATCTCCGTGACCGGGCGCAAGCCCTTCAACGCAGAGTGGAAAGGCGGGTCGAAAGACCCGCCTTTTTCATGTGCATCTGGCGGATTTTGCAGTTCAGGCGAGGATAAACAGGACTGTCATATCGATCTGTGTTGACACAGGAAGCCATTTTCGGTTGCAATCCTGAGGCAATCGAGATGCTGGCTTGCCTTGCTGCGCACACTGGGTGCCGCCAAGTCGTCCAAAACCCGGTTGTCGGAAGCGCTGTGCGCGGTTGCACGGTGCAATGACGGAGAGAGAGTGACAGGCATGGCTATCGGCACCGTGAAGTGGTTCAACACAACGAAGGGCTACGGCTTCATCATGCCGTCGGACGGCAGCAAGGACGTGTTCGTGCACATCACGGCGGTTCAGGCGGCAGGTCTGCGCGGTCTGAACGAAGGCCAGAAGGTCAGCTACGATATCGCAATGGAGCGCGGCAAGGCGGCCGCAATCAACCTCAAGGTCGCTTGAGCTGATCATCCACTGACCGACCAAGGCCATGCCGCCCCTGGTTGGGGCGGCATTTGCTTTTCAGCGGCCTGACATGCCGATCCCGTCAGCATGGGATGTTTTTTATCCCGACAGAGCCTGAACGTTGGCCACCCTATTGTGCGCAACCGGCTGCGCTGGCACATGTTCGGCGAAATTGTACCCGAGCCAACCGCCCGCCGACGCCCCAACACCCCCACGACCATGACTGGCCGGTTCAGACTGACCGCCCCTGACTGACCGCCCCAAACTGACCGCTCCAGACTGACCGCCCCAGACTGACCGCAGTGACGTAAATTTTCTGGTCTCAGACTTCTTGGATTGAAACATGCCCGATAACGCCCCCGTCGCAGCGCAACCCTCCGTCAGGGAGCTGAAGGTTTCCAGCCATCTGATGAGCATGGAGCCCGGCCTCTATTGCGTTTTTCAAACTCCCGGCACCACCGTCAATGACGGCAGCGGATTGCCCGCCGCGCGCCTGTCCCTGCCGCCAGATGGCAGCACCGAGCACACGCCCTTGGAATTCGCCGGATTTCGCGACGATGGCTGGGTGGGCGAGTTCAACGACGCGCTGCTGGTGCGGGTTCGCCGCCCGTGCTCGATGCTGGTGACCATCTATCATGGCGCCGGCGCCGACGCGCGCGCGCCAAATCTGCAGGTGGTGCGGCTGGCCCAGCCGGTCGCCCCGCCCGCCCCGGCCAAGGCCGTTGTGGCACCTGCCGCGCCGCAGTCGGTCGAGGAGGCCGAGGTCGCCGCCCACATCCAGGGCCGTGGCGATGTCGCCGGCACGTTGAGCGCATGGATCGGTGAGCCTGGCTCCGGCCGCTGGATCGAGGGCTTCTCCATCAACCCGGCCGCGATCGTCAGCGCCGACGACATCGAATACCAGGCGGTGCTCGGCCGTGGCTGGCTTTCGCCCTGGATGCAGGGCGGCGAGTTCTGCGGCAGCCGCGGCATGGCTCTGCCAATCCTGGGCCTGCGCGTGCGTCTGCGCGGCGACGCGGAGGAGAGCGCCCGCCTCGCGGTCGAGGCCTCGTTCACCGACGGCACCCGCATTGGTCCGGTTGACGCCGGCCAGGCCTGCGAAGCGCCCAATCTCGCCCCGCTCGAAGCCTTCCGCGTGGTGGTGACCCGCACCGGCGGACCTGATATCTCGGTGCCGGCAGCCACCAAAACGACGGTGGCCGCAGCAGCAGCCACGCCAGTCAAGTCCAAGCCCAAAGCGGCGGCCCCCGCCAAGAAACCCGCCAAACCCGCGCCGAAAGCGGCGGCCGCGGCCAAGCCTGTTGCCCGCCCAGCGGCCAAACCGGTCGGTCGGCCGAAGGGGCGCCGCGGCTGAACGACCGGCGCCATGCGCTACCTGTTCATCCATCAGAACTTTCCTGGCCAGTTCCTGCATCTGATCCGCCGCCTCACCGCGCGTGAGGGGGAGGAGGTGGTGTTCATCTCCGAACACAACGACAAGGCACTGCCGGGCGTGCGCCGCGCCAACTACAAGATGCCGCGCGGTGCCGCGATGGACGCGCATCCGTTCGCCCGCGATTTCGACCAGGCGATGGTCCGCGCCGACTGCGTGGCGGCCATCGCCGCCCAGCTCAAGTCACTCGGCTTCGTGCCGGATGTGATCATCGGCCATCATGGCTGGGGCGAAATGCTGAGCGTGATCGATGTGTTCCCCGGTGTTCCGGTGATCGGCTATTTCGAGTTCTACTACAGCGACTCTGGCCAGGACATTAATTTCGATCGTGAATTTATTTTCAACCCCACGCTGATGCCTTTGGTGCGCGCAAGAAACAATGTCAACCATCTCGCGCTGACCAATCCGGGCGTCGGCATCACGCCCACCCGGTTCCAGCTGAACACCTACCCCGACTGGGCGCAGCGCAAG
>CAIVDX010000701.1 GCA_903904805.1 uncultured Rhodospirillales bacterium | reverse complement strand
TATATCAGCCTGGAGGTCTCACCCTATCTGGCGCGCGATGCCGCCGGCACGGTGGCCGAGGCGCATCGTCTGGCCGGCATGGTGGCCAAGCCGAACCTGATGGTGAAGGTGCCTGCCACGCCGGAATGCCTGCCGGCGATCGGTCAGCTGATCGAGGACGGGCTGAACATCAACGTCACATTGCTGTTCTCGGTGGCCGCCTATGAATCGGTGGCGGAGGCCTATATTGCCGGGCTGGAGCGTCGGGCAGCGGCGGGCAAACCGGTCTCGGGCATCGCCTCGGTGGCGAGCTTTTTCATCAGCCGCATCGATGTGTCGGTCGACAAGGCGCTGGCCGGTCATCCGCGTGCGGCTGAGTTCCGCGCGAAGGTGGCGATCGCCAACGCCAAGGTGGCGTATCAATCCTATCTGCGGCTGTTCTCCGGTCCGCGCTGGGAGGCTCTGGCCGCCCGCGGCGCGCAGACGCAGCGACTGCTATGGGCCTCGACGGGCACCAAATCGGCTGATCTGTCGGATGTTCTGTATGTCGAGACGCTGATCGGGCGGGACACCGTCAACACCATGCCGCCGGCGACGATGGATGCGTTCCGCGACCATGGCAGGGTGATCGCAGACGCGATCGAGCAGGATGTGCCGGACGCGGTGGCGCTGCTGGGCGAGTTGGCGGGGCTGGGTGTGTCGCTGGATGCGATCACCGACGCGTTGCTCGACGATGGCGTGCGGCTGTTCGCCGACAGTTTCGACGGGCTGCTCGGCGCGGTGGCGAAACGGCGCCGGCTGGCGCTCGCGCCGGAGGGCACCGGCCTCAGCATGGCGCTGCCGGTCAAGCTGGCAGGCGCCGTGGCCGCGGAGATGGAGTTGTGGCGGCACGAGGGGCGGATTCGTCGTCTCTGGGCCGGCGATGCCAGCCTGTGGAGTGGCGCGGACGAGGCGAACTGGCTCGGCTGGCTGCGCGCGCCGGAGAACTCGACGGCCGGGATGGCCCATCTTGTCGGCTTCGCGCACCAGCTGGTGCGGGAGCATGGCTATGGCCATGTGGTGCTGTTGGGCATGGGCGGCTCGAGCCTGGGGCCTGAGGTGCTGGCGGAGACGTTCGGCTTCAAGGCCGGCTGGCCGCGCTTTCACATGCTGGATTCCACCGACCCCGCGCAGGTGCGCACGGTGGAGGGCGAGATCGACCTGGCGCAGACCTTGTTCATCGTCTCGTCCAAATCCGGCTCGACGCTGGAGCCGACGACCTTCACCTCGTTCTTTCTCGACCGCGCCAAGGCGCTGCTGGGGGTGAAGGCGGGGCAGCATTTCATCGCCGTGACCGATCCCGGGTCGAACCTGGAGAAGCAGGCGAAGGAGGAGGGGTTTGCCGGCTGCTTCCTGGGCAACCCGGGCATTGGCGGGCGCTATTCGGTGCTGTCGCCATTCGGCATCGTGCCGGCGGCGGTAACCGGGCTGGATGTGGAGGCGTTGCTGGCCTCGGCGCGGCGGATGGCGCACTCGTGCGGGCCGGATGTGCCGCCAGTGGAAAATCCTGGCGTGCAGCTCGGCCTGGTAATGGGCGTGGCGGGCCGCGCGGGGCATGACAAGGTGACGATCCTGGCGTCGCCCAGCTTCCGCGCGCTGGGGGCCTGGCTGGAGCAACTGATCGCGGAATCGACGGGCAAGCTCGGGCAGGGCCTGCTGCCGGTGGATGCCGAGCCGGTGGGTGTGCCCGGCGCCTATGGGACCGACCGCCTGTTCGTTCATATTTCGCTGGCCGGCGAGCGCGATGCCGCGCAGGCCGCCGCCGTGGCGGCTCTGGCCGAGGCTGGCCATCCTGTGGTGCGCGTCGTTGCCCCTGACATCACCGATATCGGCGGCGCCTTCTTTCGCTGGGAGATTGCCACCGCGGTGGCCGGGGCGGTGTTGGGCATCAACCCGTTCGACCAGCCCGATGTCGAGGCGGCGAAGGTGAAGACTCGCGCGCTGACCCAGGCGGTGGAGCGGTCTGGCGCGTTGCCGGATGAGGCGGCGATTTATCGCGGCGAGGGTGTGGCGTTGTACACCGATGCGGCCAACGCCGCCGCGTTGGGCAGCCATGACAGTCTGGTGGGCTATCTGCGCGCGCATTTCGCCCGCGCCGGAGCGGGCGATTATGTCGCGCTGCTCGCCTATCTCGAACAGAACGACGCGCATACCGCGCTGCTGCAGGCGGCGCGGCTGCGGCTGCGCGACCGGTTGCGGGTGGCGACGAATCTGCAGTTCGGGCCGCGGTTCCTGCACTCCACCGGCCAGTTCTACAAAGGCGGGCCGGCCACCGGCGTGTTCCTGCAGGTGATCGCCGCCGACGATCTGGACCTGGACGTGCCCGGTTATCCGATGAGCTTCGGCACCATCAAGAAGGCGCAGGCGCGCGGCGATTTCGCGGTGCTGACCGAGCGCGGGCGGCGGGCGCTGGAGGTGCATCTGGATGAGGTGGACACCGGGCTGACGACCTTGCTGCGGGCGGTGGAGGCGGCGCTCTCGTAAGCGAAGCAAGCGCTTCTTTGTTGAAGAAAAGAAGCAACAAACTTTTGAAAGTTTGACGGGGCGGGGTGGGTTGGTATGGTTCGCCGCATGCGCGAACTCGATATTTCCAGGCTTCCCGAGGGTACTTATCTGAACACCGGCGCGGCGGCGCAGAGTGGCTATAAGCTGAACCGGTTTTGTTACGACCTGAAGGATCCCGCGAACCGCGAGGCCTGGGTGGCGGATTCCGAGGCGTTGATGGATCGCTATGGGATCGTCGAGGAGGATCGTGTGCTGATCCGCGCGCATGATTGGCTCGGCCTGGTGCAGCGCGGCGCGAATGTGTTTCCGCTGCTCCGCCTGTCGCAATTGTGCGGCTTCGGCCTCGCCGGCACCGGCGCGCAGATGCGTGGGCAAACGCTCTAAGAATATCTGGCGACACGTCAGGCGCGCACCAGCTGACAAAAGTTTTTTGGTTCTTTTTTCAAAAAAGAACGCGCTTTCTCTGGGAGTTCAACGTGGCAAGAATCATCGGCGGTCTAGGCTCTCCGCACGCCCCCTCGATCGGCGCGTTGATCGATTCGGGCGAGTGGGATCATCCGGAGTGGAAGCCGCTGATGGACGGCTATCTGCCGATGCAGCGCTGGCTGAAGGCCAGGAAGCCCGATGTGGCCATTCTGATCTACAATGATCACGTCACGAGTTTCTTCTTCGATCGCTATCCCACCTTCGCGTTGGGTGTGGCGGCGGAGCATCCGATCGCCGATGAGGGGTTTGGGCCACGGCCGTTGCCGCCGGTGCGCGGCGATGCCGATTTCGCCTGGCACATGGCGCATGCGCTGGTGGAGGATGGGTTCGACATCACCGTCTGCCAGGAGATGCCGCTGGATCATGGCGCGTTGACGCCGATCTCGGCGTTGTGGCCCGGTCGGCAAACCCAGCCGGAGCTGGGGTGGCCGACGGCGATTTTGCCTCTTGCTGTGAATGTCCTGCAGTTTCCGATCCCGACGCCGCGGCGGCTGTGGCAGTTGGGCAAGGCCTTGCGGGTGGCGGTGGAGGCGTATCCGAAGGATCTCGATGTGGTGGTGCTGGGGACCGGTGGGTTGTCGCATCAGCTGCATGGCGAGCGGTTCGGCTTCAAGAACGAGGCGTGGGATCAGGAGTTTCTCGATCGGCTTGAGCATGATCCGGAAAGTCTCGCGGCGCTGCGCGTCCAGGATTATGTCGAGCGCAGTGGGGCGGAGGGCGCGGAGGAGATCATGTGGCTGGCGATGCGCGCCGCGCTGCCCGCGAAC
>CAIVDX010000700.1 GCA_903904805.1 uncultured Rhodospirillales bacterium | reverse complement strand
TTGCTGGCGCCGTAGACGCCCGACGGGTGTGGCGTGTCCGTCTCGACATACGGGAGGCCCTTGTCACCATCGAACACATAATCCGTGCTGATATGGATGAAGGGGATGTTGGCGCCGGCGCACAGCTCGGCCAGGCGGGCTGGGCCTGTCTCATTGGCGCGGAAGGCCGCCTCGCGGTTGGTCTCAGCAAGGTCGACGGCGGTCCAGGCGGCGGCGTTGATCACCGCGGTGGGCCGGCCGATCATCACCGAGCGCAGGGACCCCGGCCGATCGAAATCGAAATCCGGGCGGCCGAGAACGCGGATGTTGGGAGCAGCCTGACTCAACGCCGTGGCCAGCTGGCCGGAACCGCCGGTGACGACGATCACGGAAACCAACCCCTGGCCGCCGCGATGCCAGGCAGCAGCACGTCCTTCTCCGACAGAACCGCCTGCTCGGCGCTCACCGGCCAGTCAATGCCCAGTTCGGGGTCGTTCCACAGCACGCCGCGCTCGGCGGCGCGATCATATTCATTGGTGCATTTGTAGGACACCTCGGTGTCCGGCTCGAGCGTGCAGAAGCCATGCAGGAAGCCCACCGGCACCCAGAACTGGCTGTTATTCTCCGCCGACAGCACCGCGCCCACATGCTCACCATAGGTCGGCGATCCCATGCGGATATCCACCGCCACATCGAAAATCGACCCGCGCAGCACCCGCACCAGCTTGCCCTGGGCCGAGGGGGCGATCTGGCAATGCAGCCCGCGCACGGTGCCCTTCGGGGCGGAGAAGCTGTGATTGTCCTGCCGCAGATCGGGATCGACCCCGGCCTCGGTCCAGGCAGAGGCCTTGTAGGTCTCGGTGAACCAACCCCGCGCATCGCCAAAGCGCCGCGGGGTGATCAGCAGAACACCTGAAATGCCGAAGCGCTGCACCTGCATCAGTGCTGCACCCCGTCAGCGAGGTCGCGCAGGATGCGACCCAGCTCGGTCTTGCCGATGGCATTCGCCTGGCGACGCAGCTGGTCGGCATCGATGAAGCCCATGCGGTAAGCAACCTCCTCTGGGCAGCCGACCAGCAGACCCTGGCGGGACTGGATGGTCTGCACAAAGGTGGCGGCCTGCAGCAGGCTGTCGGGCATGCCGGCATCGAGCCAGGCGCACCCGCGGCCCAGACGCTCAACCTGCAGCGTGCCCTCTCCGAGATACACGCGGTTGAGATCAGTGATCTCCAGTTCACCGCGATCGGAGGGCTTCAGCATTCGGGCATATTCGGTCACGTGATGGTCGTAGAAATACAGCCCCGTCACCGCCCAGTTGCTTTTCGGCTTGGCCGGCTTTTCCTCAATGTCGAGTGCCCGACCGCTCTCGTCGAAATTCACCACGCCATAGCGCTCGGGGTCGCGCACCTGATAGGCGAACACCGTCGCCCCCTGCTCGCGCTTCGCCGCAGCCTGCAGCACGTTCGACAGATGATCGCCGAAGATCATGTTGTCGCCGAGCACCAAGGCGCAGGCTTCCCCACCAATCCAGTCCGCACCAATGGTGAACGCCTGGGCGATGCCGTCGGGCTTCGGTTGCTCGGCATAGGAGATTGTGAGGCCCATCTGGCTGCCATCGCCGAACAGGCGGCGGAACCCAGGCAGATCCACCGGGGTGGAGATCACCAGAATGTCCCGGATGCCGGCCAGCATCAGCACCGTCAGCGGGTAATAGACCATCGGCTTGTCGTAGACCGGCAGCAACTGCTTGCTGGTGGCCAGCGTCATCGGGTGCAGGCGTGTGCCTGAGCCTCCGGCGAGCAGAATGCCCTTCATGATGCCTTCTCCGTCGTGACCTGGCTGCCGGTCACATGACCCAGGCGCTGGCCGTGGTAATTGCCTGAGCGGATCGCCTGCCACCAGAGTTCGTGGTCGAGATACCAGCCGATGGTGCGGCGCAGCCCGGCCTTGAAATCATGCGCCGCGCGCCAATCCAGCGCGGCTTCACTGCGACTGGGGTCGATCTCATAGCGGAAATCATGGCCCGGACGGTCCGTCACGAAGCGGATCAGGCGCCGACGCGGCCCCGCCGGATCGGGCCGCAACTCATCGAGAATATCGCAGATGGCGTGAACGACCTGTAAATTGGTCCGCGGCTGGCGGGCACCGATCGCGTAGGTCTCACCCGGCATCCCCTCGAACAGCACCTTCACCAGCGCCTCGGCATGATCGTCGACAAACAGCCAGTCGCGCATGTTCGAACCATCGCCATACACGGGCAGCGACTGGCCGGCGAGCGCGTTGAGTGTCACCAGCGGAATCAGCTTCTCCGGAAACTGCCACGGCCCGTAATTGTTGGTGGTGTTCGATACGATGGTCGGCAGGCCGAACGTATGGTGCCAGGCCCGCACCAGATGGTCAGACGCCGCCTTGGAGGCGGAATATGGGCTGCGCGGATCGTAGGGCGTGGTCTCCACGAACGGCGGATCGTCATGCTCCAGCGCGCCGAACACCTCGTCGGTGGAGACGTGGTGGAAGCGGAAACCGGCCAGCCGCTCGCCCGCAAGCCCGGCGCGATAGGCGCGCGCAGCCTCCAGCAGCACATAGGTGCCGACAATATTCGTCTGAATGAAGGGGCCCGGGCCGTCGATCGAGCGATCGACATGGCTCTCCGCGGCCAGATGCATCACCACATCCGGCTGGTGGGTGGCAAAGGCATCGCGCATCGCCGCGGGATCGGTGATGTCGGCCTTCAGATGGACGTGGCGCGGGTGCGACCAGGCCTCCTCCAGCGCATCGGGCGAGGCGGCATATGTCATCTTGTCGACATTCACCACGCGGTGGCCAGTGGTGCGGATGAGATGGCGCACGACGGCTGAGCCGATGAAGCCGCAGCCGCCGGTCAGCAATATGGTTTTCGACAAGTCCGAAACTCCGCAATACCCAGGGCTTAGGTAACAAGGCTAACATGGCGATGGCGGGTCCTACCAACTGACCACCGGGCAGGCAACTCGCGGCCGAGCGCTCAAATCCCGTAATAGGCCCGATACCAGGCCACGAAATCCGGCACACCGATGCTGATCGGGGTATCCGGCCGATAGCCGGTGAGTGCGACCAGCAGCGACGGGTCTGCCCATGTCTTCACCACCTCGCCGGGCTGCATCGGCAGATCGCGACGCAGCGCCGGCCGGCCGACCGCCTGTTCAACAGCGGCGATGAAATCCCCCAGCGCCACCGGCTGGCCGCCGCCGATATTCACCACCCGGAAGGGCGCGGCCGGGGCCAGGCTGTCCCGCGGGCAAACCGGTGCCCCCTGCACCGGCAGACACGGGATCAGCCGAACGATCGCCTCGACGAGATCGTCGACATAGGTGAAATCCCGCTCCATTGCCCCGTGATTATGCACATCGATCGGGCTGCCCTCGATGATCGCGCGGGTGAAGCGGAACAGCGCCATGTCCGGCCGGCCCCAGGGGCCATAGACCGTGAAAAAGCGGAAGGCGGTTGTCGGCACCCGCCACAGATGGGCGGCCGAATGGCCCAGCAGTTCCCCGGCGCGCTTGGTCGCAGCGTAGATGGTCAACGGCGTGTCGGCCGGATCATGCTCAGTGAACGGCATCGCGGAGGAGCTGCCATAGACCGAGCTGGTCGATGCCATCAGCAGATGGCCCACATCGAAGGCGCGGCTGAGCTCGACCACCTGATGGGTGCCGAGCAGGTTAGCCTGGATATAGCTGTCAGGATGGCTGATGGCATGGCGCACCCCGGCCTGGGCCGCCAGATGCACCACCACCTCCGGCCGCGCCGCGGTGAATGCACTGCGCAGCGCCCCGCGGTCGGACACATCGACCAGATGCGCGGTAAAACCTGCCCGCTCCGCCAGCAACGCCAGCCGCGCCTGCTTCAACCGCACGTCATAGTAAGGCGTGAGATTATCGACACCATGCACCACATGCCCATCGGCCAGAAGCCGTCGCGCCAGGTGAAAACCAATGAAACCGGCGGAGCCGGTGAGCAGAACGCGCATGATCCCGTGTCGATAATTGCCGACCGACCATGGAGCCGGACGGCGCTGTTGTCCAATCCATCGGCCGCATTGGCATCTGGCGCAACTCCTGCAAACAATACAGCCAACCAAGGGGGCATGGATGAAACGACGCGACCTCATCACCGCCACGGCGAGCCTCGCGGCACCCGCGCTCGCGCCGCGCCGCGCCACCGCGCAGGATCGCTCCAGGACTCTGCTCAGCGTTTCCGAAAATGGCCCGAACGCGCTCGATTTTCACAGCGTCGGTGCCAATCGCAGCGTCTATGCGGTGGTGTGGAACTGCTATGACCGGCTGATCAGCTTCGCGGTGAAGCGCGATGCGAACGGCCAGGGTGTGTACGACTATACCAGGCCGGTCCCCGAACTCGCCGAGGATGTCGATTTCCGGCCGGACTCCGCCCTGATCCGCCTGCGCCGCAACGCGGTGTTTCATGACGGCGCACCGGTCACCGCGGCGGATGTGAAATACAGCTTCGACCGCGCCGTCAGCGTGGGCGGCTACCCGGCATCGACCATGCAGTCCGCCAACCTCACCGACCCCGCGCAGTTCGTGGTGATCGACGACCACACCATCCGTATCGATTACCGCGAGGCGAACAAATACGCCCCGCTCTATCTCGGCGCCCCGGTTGTCGGAATCTACAATTCCCGCCTGGTGAAATCGCACGCGACCGAGGCCGACCCCTGGGCGCAGGACTATACCCGCAACGCCGTCGCCGGCTCCGGCGCCTTCAAGGTGGAGCGCAACACGCCCGGCCAGGAGATGGTGCTCACCCGCAACGATGCCTGGGTCTGCGGCCCCCGCCCCGCTCTCGACCGCGTGATCTGGCGCGTGGTGCCCTCGCCCGGCACCCGCCGCGCGCTGCTGGAACGTGGCGATGCCGATCTGATCACCGATCTCGCGCCGAAGGATGCCGCCGAACTCGCCACCAACCCCGCCCTGCGCGTGTGGGGCACGCCAATGGAAAACACCATCACCTATCTCGGGCTGAACACCAAGATGCGCCCGTTCGACGATATCAGGGTGCGCCAGGCCATCGCCTGGGCCCTGCCGTATGAGAAAATCATGAGCGTGGCACTCTATGGCCGCGGACGCGCACTGTTCGGCGGACCAGATACGGTGAGCGGGCAGGACTGGCCGCAGCCGACGCGCTACACCACAAACATCGCCAAAGCCAAAGCCCTGCTCGCCGAGGCCGGCCTGCCCAACGGGTTCGAGACCACGCTCTCCTTCGATCTGGGACAGGCGGCAACCCACGAGCCGATGGCGGTGCTGATCGCGGAATCGCTCGGCGCCATCGGCATCCGCGCCACCATTGACAAGATCCCCGGCTCCCGCTGGCGCGCGGCCTTCAGCGCGAAAACACTGCCGATGCAGATAAATCTGTTCGGTGGCTGGTTCAACTTCTCCGATTTCTACTTCTATTTTGTCTATGACAGCCGCAACACCATCTTCAACACGATGGATTATGCCAACCCCGCCTTGGACCGTCTGGTGCACGAGGCGCGACTGTCCACCGACCCGGCAGTACTGGCGCGCGACGCCCCCGCCTATATCCAGATCGCCTATGACGAGGTGCCCAACATCCCGCTGTTCCAGCCCAATCTCGAAGTGGCGATGGCGCGCGGCGTAAGCGGCTTCACCTACTGGTTCCACCGCGAGGTGGATTACCGCGCGATGCGAAAGGTCACGTGATATGCTGAAACGTCGCGCTCTGATCGCCACCGGTGCGGCCTCTGGCGCCGCCACCCTCGCCGCCCCCGCGGTGCATGCGCAGGATCGCGCGTCCACCGTGCTGGTGGTCGCCGAAGCCGTGCCGAACACGCTCGACACGCATGTTCTGGGCGCCAACCGTGCTGCCTACGAGGCCACCTGGAATTGCTGCGACCGGCTGATCGCCTACAATCTCCGCCGCGACGAATTCGGCAACCCAATGTATGACGATGAGAATATCCGCGGCGAACTCGCCGAGGAGTTCACTCGCTCGTCAATGTCCTACACATTCCGCCTGCGACGCGACGCCACATTCCACGACGGCACCCCGGTCACCACGGAGGATGTGAAATGGACCTATGATCGCGCTCTCGCGGTGGGAGGCTTTCCCCGTTTCGTGTTCAACGCGATCTCCATCCTCAAGCCGGAACAATTCGTCGCCGTCGATCCCTATACCTTCCGCGTCGATCTCGACCGCGCCGACAATGGCGCCTTTCCCTATCTTGCCTCACCCTCCTCCTTCATCCTGAACAGCAAGCTGGTCCGCGCGCATCTCACCGAGAAAGACCCGTACGGCCTGGACTGGACGCGCGTGAACGATGCCGGTTCCGGCGCCTATCGCGTGCAAAGCTTCAAGCCAGGCCAGGAAATGGCGTGCGTGCGCGATCCCAACTGGAACCGCGGCCCGAAGCCTACGGTCGAGCGCGTGGTGCTGCGCATGGTGCCCGATGGCGGAACCCGGCGCGCCCTGCTCGAACGCGGCGACATTGATCTCTCTTATGACATGTCCGCCAAGGATGCCGCCGAGCTGGCCAGCGCCCCGGGCGTGTCGGTTATGTCCACCCCGATGGACAATGTCACACAGTTCCTCGGCATGAATGTGCATGTTGCCCCGTTCGACAATCCGAAGGTGCGCGAAGCGATCGCCTATGCGATCCCCTATGACGAGATCGTCAAACTTGTGTTGTTCGGCCGCGGCCGCTCGCTCGGCAACGGCCCCGCCCGCGTGACCACCGGCACCTGGCCGCAGCCTGGCCCATGGCGCACCGACCCGGCCAAGGCCAAGGCGATGCTGGCCGCCGCCGGCTATCCCAATGGCTTCGACACCACCCTCGCCTACGACCTCTCATCTGCGGCCACCAACGAACCCTTGTGCATATTGCTGCAGAATTCCCTGGCAGCGATCGGCATCCGGGTCAGCCTGGTGAAGGTGCCAGCCTCCACCTGGCGCGCGCAATTGCAGGCGCGCACCAATCCCTTCGTGGTGCACACATTCGGTGGCTGGCTGCGCAGCCCCTATTTCTATTTCGGCTTCACCTATTACGATGCCGACGCATTACACAATGCCGCCGCCTACAGCAGCGCCAAAATGCGCGAGATCATCGACGCAATGCACTACAGCCCCGACCCGGCAAAAGTCCGACAAGCGGAGATCGATTGCATCCAACTCGCCTTCGACGATCTGCCAATGCTGCCGCTCTACCAGCCCACCTTCAATATCGGCGCGCGCGACAAGGTTGGTGGTCTGGTCTACACGTTCTTCCGCCAGCTCGACTACCGGCTGCTCACCAAAGCCTGATGCGCGCGCTGCTGATACTGCTGGCCATGCTCGGTGGCGCACAGGCGCAGACATTTCAGCGTCTCGTTCTGGATGACAGCACTATCGGCCCGCCAAAGACCGGCCATGCCCATCTGCTGTATCGCCCCTCCGTGCCGGGCCGACATCCCGCCATGATCATCCTATCAGGCTGCGCGGGATCGGGCGTGCATGAGGAGGTGTGGGCTGAGCGCATCATGGGCTGGGGCTATGTCGCCTTGATCGTCGAGAGCATGCGCCCGCGCGGACTGACGACGGTATGCGACATCGGTCGCAATTCACCGGTGCCCATCCCGTTGCGGGCAGACGATGCATTCGACGCCGCCGCCTGGATGCGCACGCAGGATTTCATTGACCCCACGCGGATCGGCGTGATTGGGTTTTCACATGGTGGCGGCGGGGTTTTGGCAACCAACAGCCTGTTTTCTGTACGCAATCACGGCGGCCAGCCATTCCGCGCCGCCGTCGCGATGTACCCCAGCTGCAATCCCAACGCACAACCAAAGCTCGCCACCGACACGCTGATCCTGATGGGCAGCGAGGACGAATGGACACCTGCCGACAATTGCCTGGCCCTGATCGAACACACTGAACGCAATGGCCACGTGCTCGATTTCAAGGTCTATCAGGGCGCCTTCCACGTCTTCGACATCGCCGGTCGCAGGCGCACCATCCCCAGCGGCCACGTGCTTGGCGCCACCGACGAGTCAGTCGCGGACTCGGCTGAGCGCACCAAGGCCTTTCTGCAGGCGCATCTGGCTCAATAAGGCGTGATACCTACCGCTCCCGCGCCATCCACCCACCAGCGTGCCGAGCTCATCGCCTTGCCCGTCAGCCGCGCGGCCAGCCAGTTCGCCAAAAGCTGAGGCGGAGACGGCCCATTCGCGGTGGAGGGCACACCGCCCACCGTATGCCGGCTGCCCTCATAGATCACCAGCTGCTTCGGCCCGCGCAACACGCCCATCATGTCCTCCGTGTGGCGCAGCGGCGACAGCTCATCATCCCCGCCGGCGACGCACAGGAACGGCGCAGTGATGCGCTCGGCGTGACCAACCCAGGTGAGCGCCCGCTTGATGGGCTCGAAATCCTCCTCCTCCGTCACGCCGGCCATCCACATGAAGCGCTTCTTGTAGGTGGGTGAAGCCTGCTCGAAAATCGTCTGGCAGCCAGGCTCCAGGCACGTCGCCAATATCGCCCCCGCACAGAAGCGCGCCTCATGCGCCAGCGCGATGGTGGCAAACAAGGTGCCGAAGCTGCGACCGGAGATCGCGATACGGCCTGCATCGATCTCCGACCGGGCCGCGAGATATTCAAAACATGCCGTGCCCGCCTCGCTCCAGGCATCCGCGCTCGCATGGATGCCCAAGGTGGCCGCCTCATACTGCCCCGGCCCCTCGATCGACAGCACTGCGATGCCGCGCGCCAGCAACGGATCCCCATACAGCGCGACAGACCGTTCCTTGAACCCATCCATCCCGGGGATCGAGACCAAACAGGGCAACTTTCCGCCCACCCCGGCCGGCAGATGCAGCCAGGCCGGCAACGCCGCGCCGCGAAACGGCACCCACACCGCCTCCACGTGATGATCGGCCAGCCGCGCATAGGCCATATAGGCATCGCGCTTGGCGGTGTTGAGCGCGAGATGCCGTTCCGTTACCGCATCCAACGACCATTGCGCGGCCGCGAAGAAATTCGCCGCCATGAACCAGCTCTCGCGCGCCGTCACCGGTTCATCCGCCGCCTCCGCCGCCTCCGCCCGGCGCACCCGCTTGCGCGCCGCCTGCTCCAGCGCAGGCGAGATATCGGCGAGTTTGCTGATGCGGGCACGGATCGCGCCAATATCCCCAGCCGCCTCAGGCCCCAGGGCGGCGGCCATGCTCTGCAGCCGCGGCTGGTCCCACTCCGGCCCATTGTCGCGGATGATGTTGTCCAGCACCCAGCGCTGGTCCTCATAGCGCCGCACCAGCGGCTCACGCGGTTCCTGCATCGTCATCCTCCCAAACCCCATGCGCACTCTGGCGCGCCGGCGCGGTTGACGGCAAGATGGCCCAAATTCAAAGCGAGGAATGACCGATGTCCGATGCCCCCGAGATCACCCCCGAACTGCGCGCCTTTATGGCCGAGATCGGCCCGAAATGGCTCTCCAACACCGCCGGCCATGTGCAGATGGTCACCGAGCGCTTCAGCGAACTGCACCGCTCCGTCCGGCGCGCGCCGTTGGCTGAAAGCTTCAACCATGCCTATGGCCCGCATGAACGCCAGCGCATCGATGTGCACGCCCCGCTCGAGGATGGCGCCGACCGCGCAGCGGTGATCTTCGTGCATGGCGGCGGCTTCACCGATGGCCACCGTGCCCGCACGCCGGAGATCTATGCCAACGTCTCCCGCTATTTCGCCCGCCACGGCATCGTCGGGCTGAATATTGGCTACCGCCTCGCCCCGGAATCGGTGTTCCCAGGCGGCACCGAAGATATCGCCGCCGCCGTCGCCTGGACGCACACCCACGCCGCCGAATTCGGCATCGATCCCAAGCGCATCTTCCTGATGGGCCACTCCGCTGGCGGCGCGCACGTGGCAAGCTACGCCTACGACACGCGTTTCCACCCGCCAGGCGGCCCGGGCCTCGCCGGTGCGATTTTCCTGTCCAGCCGCGTCCGCGCCGACAACGCGCCCGACAACACCAACGCCCGCCGCGTCGAGGCCTATTACGGCACCGATCCGTCGGTGTATGACGACGTCTCCGGCGTCACCCATGTCACCGAAGCCGCGATCCCGACTTTCGTTGCTTGGTCAGAATTCGAGAACAAGCTGATTGACGTCTATTGCGCCGAACTCGTCTCCCGCCTCGCCCAGGTGCGTCGCCGCACGCCGCCGATGATCTATCTGCCCAGGCACAACCACACATCGATTGTCGCGCATATCGACACCGCCGAGGACGTCCTTGGCGCGGCGCTGCGGGAGTTCGTCAACGATCCAAGGTAAGAATGTTCTGTCTTGAAAAAAAGAACCAAAAAACTTTTGGGAGTCAGGGGAGTTCGAAGCTGCTCGTGATGTGATCGGCCAGGCGACGTGTGGCAGGAGCCGCGCCAGGGGCGACCAGCATGGCGATTTCGGCGTCGGCGAGCGGGGGAAGGCCGTGCTGCGCCACCGCGTCCAGGTCAGGTGGCACCATGTCTCGCGGCAAAGGCGCGATGCCCAGGCCTGCGCGCACCGCGGCATGCTGGCCAGCAAGCGAGGCGCTCGTGTAGGCCACACGCCAGGGAAGGCCAGCAGCGTCCAGCGCTGCCATCGCCCGCGCGCGATACACATCCGGGGCCGGCGCCAGCACCAGCGGCAACGGCCCCTCGGGCCACGCCAACCCGCGCATCGCCACCCACACCAGCTTCTCCCGCCACACCTTCAGCCCCTCGCGCACCGGCCCTGGCTCACGCTTGACCAGCACAAGATCGAACTCACCTGCGTCAAAAGCCGCTTGCAGGTTCAGCGTGAAATCGCAGCGCACATCCAGCGCCACACGCGGATGCCCCGCCGAGAAGCGCGCAAGCACACCGGGCAGATGGGTGGTGGCGAAATCCTCCGGCGTGCCCAGCCGCACCTGGCCATCAAGATCAGGGGCTGCCAGCCGCGCCTGCACCTCGTCATGCAACGCCAGGATGCGGCGCGCGTAGCTGAGCAGCAATTCACCCTGCACGGTGGGGATCGGCCGCGCGGCGCCACGCACCAGCACCGGCGAGCCCACCAGCTCCTCCAGCCGTCGTATCTGCAAACTGATCGCCGGCTGCGTGCGCCCCAACCGTTCCGCCGCGCGCGTAAACCCCTCAGCCTCAAGGATCGTCACAAAAGTCCTGAGAAGATTTAAGTCGAGATCCCGCACCCACCAAACTTCCAAAAGTTTGTTGCTTCTTTTTTTCAAAAAAGAAGCGCTTGTTTTAAACCCTCAGGTGATCCGGTATCGACATCCCCAACCGCAGCGGAATGTCCCAGTTCTCCCTGACCGTCCGCAAAGTCCGAAACCCCGCTCGCAAATAGGTCGGCAATGCCCGAGGATGATCCGCCGTGCATGTATTCACGGTCACGCCCCGCCGCGCCTGCATCCAGGCCGCATCCACCGCGCGCCGCAGGAACGCATCGCCCAGGCCCCGGCCAACCGCATGCGGCATCAGACCGAAATAGCTGATATTCGCATCCGGTGCGTTGCGCCCATCAAGTTCGAAAAACCCGGCGGGCTTGCCGGCAAGATACAGAACATGGATCGACACGCGCGGATCCTCCAGCAGCGCGGCGAGCTTGTCATCCGGCACGGTGCGGCGCAGCCACCACAGATAAGGCCCGCCCACCGTGTCATAAAGATAGCGGTAGAACGGCACCGATGGCTGCTCGAGCCGCACCAGCGCGCTGCCCGCGGGCAATGGCGGCACAGGCGAGATCGGCGGCCGGTCCATCCGCAGAAACGTGACGGTGACAACCGCCCGGCTTGCCGGCTCCACCGTACCCGCCCCTTGGGCCTAGTCGTCGAGGAAGCTGCGAAGCTTCCGGCTGCGGCTGGGATGTTTCAGCTTACGCAGTGCCTTCGCCTCGATCTGGCGAATGCGCTCGCGCGTCACGTTGAACTGCTGGCCAACCTCTTCGAGCGTGTGGTCGGTGTTCATCCCGATGCCAAACCGCATGCGCAGCACACGCTCCTCGCGCGGGGTGAGCGAGGAGAGCACCCGTGTGGTGGCCTCGCGCAGATTCGCCTGGATCGCAGCATCAAGCGGAATCACCGCTGCCTTGTCCTCGATGAAGTCGCCGAGATGGCTGTCCTCTTCGTCGCCGATCGGCGTCTCAAGGCTGATCGGCTCCTTGGCAATCTTGAGAACCTTGCGCACCTTCTCCAGCGGCATGCCGAGCTTCTCGGCCAGTTCCTCCG
>CAIVDX010000699.1 GCA_903904805.1 uncultured Rhodospirillales bacterium | reverse complement strand
GGCCAGCGGCGTCGCGGTGGGGGCGGCGATCGGCATGGGCAACGTGCTGATGCCAGGCCTGGTCAAGCGCGACTTCGCCGACCATCCGGCCATCATGACCGGCCTTTACACCACCGCGATGTGCATCTCGGCGGCGGCCGGCACCGGCCTGTCCGCGCCGCTGGCCATCTGGCTCGGCGGCTGGCCGGAAAGCGTGGCCTTCTGGGCCCTGCCGGCGCTGCTCGCCGCCCTCGCGATGCTCCTGCGCGAAGCCGCCAGCACCGCCCTGCCCGCCGGCGCGATGCCCGCCAGACCGGCCCCGGTGCGCGGCCTGTGGCGCCTGCCCCTCGCCTGGCAGCTCACCCTGGCGATGGGGATGCAGTCCAGCTTCACCTACATTTTGTTCGCCTGGCTGCCGCCCTTGCTGCGCGAACGCGGCCTGAGCGCGGTGGATGCCGGCCTGATCGCCGCCCTCTCCTCCGGCACCCAGATGCTCGCCTCGATGACCGCCCCGCTGCTCGCCAGCCGCGGGCGAGACCAGCGCTGGGCGATCCCGGCGATGTTCGCCCTCGGCTTCGCCGGCTTCCTGCTCGCCTTCGACGGCCCGCTCTCGCTCGCCTGGGCCGGCAGCCTGCTGATGGGCTTCGGCCAGGGCGGCACCTTCGCCGTCGCACTGATGCTGATCGTGCTGCGCTCGCCCGACGCCCGGATCGCCGCGCAGATGTCCAGCATGGCCCAGAGCATCGGCTACACCATCACCGGCCTCGGCCCGATGATCGTCGGCCTCGCCCACGATGTCGCCGGCACCTGGGCGGTGCTGCCGCCGCTGGTCGCTGGCATCGTGCTGATCGGCTCGGTGGCCGGCTACGGCGCCGGACGCGACCGGCTGCTGCCGGTCAGCCCATGATCCTCAGGCCGCCCGCTTCAGCCGCTTGAGAAAGGCCGACACGCGGTGCCGGCGCAGCTCCGAGCGCGCCTTGGCGTCATTCGTCATGTAATTCAGCTGCACCACATAGCGCTGCCCGACGAAGGTGCGGTGGCCGTGCCAGGTCGTCGGCCCGTTCGGAAACACCAGCAGCGTGCCATCCACCGGCGGCACCTCCACGGCGAAATCCTCCAGATCGGTGGGCGAACGCAGCAGCCGCAGACACCCTTCCTGACGGGCCCAGGCCGCACTCGCCGGGTTCAGATAGAACAGCACCGTCACCCGCTTGGCGACGGAATCGGTGTGAATCCGCCCATCCTTCTCGCGCGACGCCCCGCGCAGCGTCACCATGCTCGGCGCATCGGTCAGATCGAGATCGAACTTCGCCGCGATCGCCGCACGCAGCCGCGGCCCCTCGATCTCGCCGAACAACGCCTTCGCCACCGGCCCAAGCTTCACCGACTCCGGCGGCCAGGATCCACCGGCCGGCAACACCGGCAACTCCCGCACGATCTGCTCCAGCGCCACCGCCGGCACGAAATTGCGCACCAGCAGATGCGGAAACGGCGTGTCGGAGACCGCCGTGGCGGCGAAGGCATCGAAATCAAGAATCATGATGGGCTCACTGGTTTCAGCAGCCCCAGATTAGGGCGCTGCACCGCCGCTCTGCCAGCCAACCGGTTGCCGAGCCGCCAATCATCGCCTATGCGGCCCGCGCATGGATGCTCCGAACGCCCCTCCAGCCGGCCCGCTGCCCGCCTACCGCGCGAAAATCGCCGCCGGCGACCTTACCGCCGACCCCAGCCAGCTCCTCGCCGCCGAACGCCTGCAGGACCTCTTCGTCACCCTGCGCGGCTACGACCCGCAGCCAGGCCGCCCCGCCGGCGGTCTCCTCGGCCGCCTGATCCGCCGCCGCCGCGCCGACGACATCCCCGAAGACCGCCCGCACGGCCTGTATCTCGTCGGCGAGGTCGGCCGCGGCAAATCCATGCTGATGGACCTGTTCTTCGCCACCGCCGAGGTCACCCGCAAAAGGCGCATCCATTTCCACCGCTTCATGCAGGATGCCCACTCCCGCATCTTCGCCCTCCGCCAGGCCGACAGCTCCATCGACGACCCGATCCCCCCGCTCGCCGACCAGATCGCCGCCGAGGCCGCCCTGCTCTGCTTCGACGAATTCCAGGTGAACGACATCGCCGACGCGATGATCCTCGGCCGCCTCTTCCAGGCCCTGTTCGCCCGCGGCGTCGTCGTCGTCGCCACCTCCAACACCACGCCCGACGACCTCTTCAGGGACCGCCCGGGCCGCGACGCCTTCCTGCCCTTCATCGCCCTCATCAAACAGAAGCTCGACGTGCTGATGCTCGACGGCGCCCGCGACTGGCGCCGCCAGCGCCTGCGCGGCATGCCCACCTGGTATGTCCCGGTGAACGACCGCGCCGACCGCGCGCTCGACCAGGCGTTCGCCGAACTCACCGGCGGCGCCCCACCCAAGGAGCAGACCCTCGTCATCTTCGGCCGCACGCTGGCCATCCCCCGCGCCGCCGCCGGCGTCGCCCGCTTCGAATTCGACGACCTCTGCGGCCGCCCCCTCGGCGCCGGCGACTATCTCGCGCTCGCCACCCACTTCCACACGCTGATCCTCGATGCGATCCCCCGCCTGAGCCCCGCCAACTACGACAAGGCCCGCCGCTTCATCACCCTGGTGGACGCCCTCTACGACCACCGCGTGAAACTCGTCGCCTCGGCGGAAGCCGTGCCCGACCAGCTCTACGAACGCGGCGAAGGGGCCAAGGCGTTTGAGCGCACCGCCTCCCGGTTGGAGGAGATGCAGGGGCAGGAGTGGTTGGAGATGGAGCACTTAACCTAAAGAGAAGACGAGTTCTTTTTTGAAAAAAAGAACCAAAAACCGTCTTCTCCTTGGGTGCGGTGATGCCGCGCGAATGTGCTCCAGAAATCCCACGGGGGATACCGCGGGGGATACCAGGGGCACCAGGTTTCGGCCCCATCGCGGCAGACTCGCAGACGTTTTTGCTTCTTTTTCCAAAAAAGACGCCCTCCCATCCCCTTGAACTCGTCCCGCACCGCAGCATCTTGCCCGCCCCACCCGATCGGGCTAAGCACATCCGCCTTCCGGGTGGCCGGGTTCCCGGCGGGTACGTGTCCCCGCCATGGTTGGCGCGGCGCGGTGATCAGAGATGCCCGCACCGGAAGGATCCTCCATGGCCCGCAACAAGATCGCCCTCGTTGGCGCCGGCAATATCGGCGGCACGCTTGCTCACCTCATTGGCCTGAAGGAGCTGGGCGACGTCGTGATGTTCGACGTTTTCCCCGGTGTCGCTTCCGGCAAGGCCCTCGACCTCATGCAGTCCGGCCCGGTTGACGGGTTCGACAGCGACATGTGCGGCACCGGCGACTACGCCGCGATCGCCGGCTCCGATGTCGTCATCGTCACCGCCGGCTTCCCGCGCATGCCCGGCATGTCGCGTGACGATCTGCTCACCAAGAACGCCGGCGTCATCGCCCAGGTCGCCGAGGGCATCAAAACCCACTGCCCCGATGCCTTCGTCATCGTCATCACCAACCCGCTCGACGTGATGGTGTGGGTGATGCAGCAGAAATCCGGCCTGCCCGCCAACAAGGTCGTCGGCATGGCCGGCGTGCTCGACTCCGCCCGCTTCCGCCACTTCCTGGCCGAAGAGTTCGGCGTCTCGGTCGAGGACGTGACCGCCTTCGTGCTC
>CAIVDX010000698.1 GCA_903904805.1 uncultured Rhodospirillales bacterium | reverse complement strand
TGCCTTGCGCGGCCGTCCCGGCGCGCCCAAGCCGGTGCGCCTGCCCGCCCGGCCGGTGCCCAACCGCGCCGCGGGCATCGCCGAGTGCGCCCGCATCCTCACCGCCATTCCGCTCTGCCACCCCGCCGTGCTGCCTGACCTCGAGGAGGCCTGGGGACGCATCGCGCTCGAACCCGACATGGCGCAGCTGCGCGATGCCACCCTTGCGTGGTGCGACACCGCCCCGAAGCTTGACTCCGGGGCGCTGATCACCCACCTGCACCAACTCGGTTTGGCAGACGTCGTTGCGCGCGTGCTGTCCGGTACTCCGCGTCCGCTGCCGGCATGCACTTATCCGGACGCGCAGCCTGGCGAGGTGAAGGCGGCGTGGCATCATCTGTTCCAGGTGATGCACCGGGCGCAGCTGGAGGCGGACATCGAGGCGGCGCGCGCCGATGTGGCCGCAGGCGTGGATGGGCTGGCGCAGGAGCGGTTGCTGCGTCTGCGGGCGGCACATGAGGCGATCTGGCGCGAGCCGGGGGAGGAGGCGGAGGCATGAGCGACCCGCACCTGCCGATCGCGGCGATTGGAATTTGTCTTGGCCTGCGCGCCCCGCGCGGCCTGTTTTGTGGAGAGTGGTGAATATGGCCACCAAGCCGACCGTCGCTTCCGACACCGCCACCGCCGAGGCGGATGTGGACACCAACCTGCTCGATGTGCAGTCCGCCGCGGTGAAGCGGCTGATCGCCAAGGGCAAGGAGCGCGGCTACATCACGTTCGACGAGCTCAACGCCGTTCTGCCGCCGGATCAGATGAGTTCCGAGCAGATCGAGGACGTGATGGCCAATCTCAACGAGATGGGCATCCAGACCGTCGAGAACGAAGACAACGAGGACGGCGAGGCGCCGGTCAAGGCCGAGAAGTCTGAGGACGCGGCGGAGAGCGAGGACGAGCCGACCGGCAATGTGGACGCCGAGAGCCTCGGCCGCACCGATGATCCGGTGCGCATGTATCTGCGCGAGATGGGCAGCGTGGAGCTGCTCTCGCGCGAGGGCGAGATCGCGATCGCCAAGCGCATCGAGGCCGGGCGCGACATGATGATCGGCGGGCTGTGCGAAAGCCCGCTCACCTTCCGCGCCATCATTGCCTGGCACGACGCGCTCAAGGCCGGTCGCATGCTGCTGCGCGACATCGTCGATCTTGAGGCCACGCAAGGTGGGCCCGCCCCGGCCGAGGGGGCGGAGGTTGTGGCCCCCGCCGAGCCGGCCGCCTTCGAGGCCGCTGAGGAGCCGGACGACGCCGAGGAAGGCGAGGGCAGCAATCTCTCGCTCTCCGCGCTGGAGGAAAAGCTGAAGCCGGAGGTTCTGGCGAATTTCGAAGAGATCGAGAATCTCTATAAGAAATTGGCGAAGATGCAGACCCGTTGGCTGGATGCCTTCACCGGCGGCGAGGAGGTCACCAGCCGTTCCGAGAAGGCCTATGAGAAGCTGCGCGAGGAGCTGGTGGCGAAGGTGGAGCAGGTGCGGCTGCACAATAACCGCATCGAGGAGCTCGTCGCCCAGCTGAAGACGCTGAACCAGCGCCTGACCGGGCTGGAGGGCCAGATGCTGCGCCTGGCCGATGGCTGCAAGGTGCCGCGCGAGGACTTCCTGCGCGAGTATCGGGACCATGAGCTGGACCCCGGCTGGATCGAGAAGGTCTCGAAAAACACCGGCAAGGCCTGGAAGACATTCGTCGCCAAGCATATCGACCAGGTGAACGGTCTGCGCTCCCAGGTCTCCGCGGTGGCAACCGACGCCGGCCTGCCGATCAGCGAATTCCGCCGTGTGTATGCCACCGTGTCGCGCGGTGAGCGCGACAGCGCGCGGGCGAAGAAGGAGATGATCGAGGCGAATCTGCGCCTGGTGATCTCGATCGCCAAGAAATACACCAATCGTGGTCTGCAATTCCTTGATCTGATCCAGGAAGGTAACATCGGCCTGATGAAGGCGGTGGACAAGTTCGAGTATCGTCGCGGCTACAAGTTCAGCACCTATGCGACCTGGTGGATCCGGCAGGCGATCACCCGTTCGATCGCCGATCAGGCGCGCACCATCCGCATTCCTGTGCACATGATCGAAACGATCAACAAGCTGGTTCGCACCTCGCGCCAGATGCTGCACGAGATCGGCCGTGAGCCCGCGCCGGAGGAACTGGCCGAGAAGCTCGGCATGCCGCTG
>CAIVDX010000697.1 GCA_903904805.1 uncultured Rhodospirillales bacterium | reverse complement strand
GTGCGGGTGGATCGCGAGACGCTCTCGATCGGCTATGCCGGTGTGTATTCCTCGTTTTTGCGGCATGCGGAACGGGCTTCGGAGACCTACGGGATCGATGTGCGGCGCATTCTGGTGGAGCTTGGGCGGCGCCGGATGGTGGGCGGGCAGGAGGATATGATCGTCGATGTCGCGCTGGATCTGCGCGCGGCCGATGCGGAGGCAAAACAATGAAGCATGAGCTCGACAATGTCGCCAACCGGCTGGATGTGGCCGCGCGCGATGCCACCGCGATCGCGCAGCTCGATGAACAGCTGACGCTGGATGAGGCCTATGAGGTGCAGGCGCTGGCGCTGGCGCGGCGGGTGAAGCGCGGCGAGCGGATCGTGGGCATGAAGATGGGCTTCACCAGCCGCGCCAAGATGGTGCAGATGGGCATTGATGAAATGATTTTCGGCCGGCTCACCGACGGGATGCTGGTGGAGGAAGGCGGGGTGACGCGGCGGGCGCGCTATGTGCACCCGCGGGTGGAGCCGGAGATCGCGTTTCGGCTGCGCAAGCCGCTCGCCGGGCGGATCAGCCATTTCGAGGCGCGCGACGCGGTGGAGTATATCGCGCCGGCGATTGAGATCATCGACAGCCGGTATCAGAACTTCAAATTCTCGCTGGCCGATGTGGTGGCGGACAATTCCTCGTCGTCGGGCTTCATCATCGGGCCGCCGCACGGGCCGGACATCGACATTGCCAATCTTGGCATGGTGCTCTCCGTGGATGGGGCGCCGCGGGAGATTGGCTCGTCGGCGGCGATTCTGGGCAATCCGTGGCGGTCATTGATCGCGGCGTCGGTGTTTGCCGAGCGGTATGGGTTCACGCTGCGGCCCGGCGATATCGTGATGGCGGGCGGGGCGACGGCGGCGGTGGCGTGCGAGGCGGGGGCGCGGGTGAAGCTGGAGACGCAGGGGCTGGCGGAGATTTCGTTCTCGTTCAGGTAGGGTTTCGCGCTGTGCGCGACCAGGGCTCTGCCCTGGACCCGCGTCAAGCGTCAGCGTGCTTCGCACGACGGGGTGGACCCTCTAGACCCGCTTGACCGATCAGAACCCGCGGCAGGCGCTATACCCCGGGGAATCCCGAAACCTGGGTAGATTCCGGTGATGGTGTTTGGGGCTTGGTGCGGTCAGGAATTCGGGCCGACCGTGTCGCATAGGGATCCATGCACCATGAGCGATCATCTTGATCAGACCGCGAAAATCTTCAATGCGGCCAGCTTCTACCGGCGGCCGGCCGACGTGCTGAAGGATACCAGCCTCTCCGATGGCGAAAAGGCCGAGGTGCTCGCCACACTCGAACAGGACGCGCGCGGATTGTCCCAGGCGGCGACAGAGGGCATGAGCGGCGGCGAGCGGACCAATTTGCACGAGGTGCTGGGCGCCGAGGCCGCACTGGCGGCAACTGCGGCATCCGAGCTGGCACGCGCCGACGCCTATGCGGCGGTGCTGCGCGATCTGTGGCTGCGCCGCACATGCGCGTCGGAAAGTGCGACCCGCGAGCGCCTGGATCGCGCTGTCATCGCGTTGGAACAGCTGGCGGACGCGACCGAAGTTTAGCGCGTGCGCACCGCGTCTTGCGATGATGGGGCGGAACGGCGCGGGCGGTCGGACACGCTGGCGCGGGACGGCTTTCCCATCGTCTGCGTCGGTGGCTCCGCCGGCGGGCTGGAGGCCTATACGCGCCTGCTGAGCCATCTGCCCAATGACCTCGGCATCGCCGTTGTCATCGTCAATCACCTGCGCATTGTCGCCACGCAGCTGCATGAGATTCTGCCACGCTTCACGGATATGAAGGTCGAACTGATCCACGATCGGCTGCGCGTGCGGCGCGATCATGTGTTCATCATTCCCGCCAAGCGCGATCTGCATGTGCGCAACGGGGAATTTCACCTTGAGCCGATCTCCAAGCCGCGCGGCTGGTCGGATGTCATCACCGTGTTTCTGCAGTCGCTGACACAGCATTGGCAGGGCTGCGTGATCGCGGTGATCGTCTCCGGCTATGATGGCGACGGATCGGCGGCGTTGTGCGGGATCAAGGCGGCAGGCGGGATCACCATCGCGCAAAAGCCCGAAACGGCGGTGCAGCCAGATATGCCGCTGAGCGCGATCGCCAGCGGCTGCATCGATTTCGTGCTGAGCCCGGAAGAGATCGCCGACACCATTCGGCGCATCGCGTCGGCACCGGATGGGCGACCGATGCGTGGTGCAACCCCTGCCGCGATCACCACGCCGGTTGTGTGATCGCGGCCGAAGGGTGTGATCAGGCCTTGCCGTTATGGTTGGTCAGCAGGTCGTTCATGTCGCTCACGTGCTCTTCCTCGACGACCAGAATGCCTTCCAACATGATCCGCGTGGCGGGATCATCGTCGCCGAAGAACCTGACCAGCTCGCGGTAATGATCCACCGCGATGCGCTCGGCGATCAGGTTTTCCTTGATCATCTCGACGAGCCTTTCCGCACTGCCGTATTCGGAGGCAGAGCGTGAGGCCAGGCCGTGCGGGTTGAAGTTCGGCACGCCGCCGAGCTGATTGATCCGCTCGGCGACCGCCATCATGTGCGCCTGCTCCTCGTCGGCGTGGGCGGCGAATTCGGCCTTCACCGCGTCGGATGAAATGCCGGCGGCGGCCACCGCATGCATGGTGTAGCGCAGCACACAGACGATCTCGGTCGCCAGAACCGTTTGCAGGATCTCGATCGTGCGGCCGACATCGCCCTGGTATGAGCGGGTGAGGTTGCCGGTTTCGATATGCTTGCGGGCGTGATCGCGCAGGGTCTGCACGTCGGTGAGAAAGGGCTTGGTGCTGATGTGCGTGGATTTGTTCATGGCGAGGGGCTCCGCAGGGTGTGAACAACACCGCCGCGCGTCGCCGCCTGGGGGAGCGGCGGCATCGCGGCGGTTGGAGCTAGGCCAGGTGCTTCCCGCGCGTGCGGGGTGACGGCGCCAGCAACGGAGTGACCATCGCGAGATTGGTGAGTGGCCGGTAGGGCTGGATTTTACCTAGATGTTCGGTGTTTCGGGATTTGGCTTCGGATTGTCGGGGCCAAGGGTTTCGCGCTTTGCGCTACCAGGGCAGAGCCCTGGTCGCCCCTGGGGCGAAACTCCTAGAGCGGCGCGCCACCTGGCTTGCTCAGCCAAACCCATTTCTTGGCGGTGGGATCGTAGGAAATCACGGTGACCGAATCGGGACCGAGGCCGCGGTCTGGGTAGGTTTTGAAGTCGTAGATGCCGTTGATACCGGCGTAGTCGGTGAGGCCGGCGATGTAGTCTCGCACCTGAGCCGCGGTGGCTTGGGGGCCGAGTTGTCGCAGGGCTGAGATGGTGATCATTGCGGCGTCCCAGCCGCAGGCGGTGGCGATGTCGGCGATCATGCCGTGGGCGGCGAGGGTGGCGTTCATGTCGGCCTGGGCGGCTTCGATGCGGGGGTCGAGTGTGATGATGCCCTCGTGCGGCGGGAACAGGGCGGAGCCCATGACCAGGCGTTTGGGCAGGAAGGATTCGAACTGCTTCATCTGGGTGAAGGTCTGGTTGCCGCTGCTGGTGCCGATGGGGATGTCGAGGTCGGCCTGGATCATGCCTTTGAAGATGGTGGCGACGGGCACGCCGGTGGTCCAGGCGATCATGGCGGTGGCGCCGCTTTCCTTGATGCGGGCGATCTGGGCGCCGACGGAGATGTCGGCGGGGTTGAAATGTTCGGCGAGGACGATGTCGACGCCTTTGTTTTCGTCCTTGGCGAGGACGCCCTTGATGTCGCGGTCGGCGTTTTGGCCGGTGGCGTCGGAGCTGTTGAGGATGGCGAGTTTGGTCCAGCCCTTGAGGCGGAAATAGCGGATGATGGCGGCGAGCTGGTCGCGGGTGGCGACGCCGGAGGAGAAGCCGTAGCCGCCCTTGGCGGGTTCGAAGCTGGGCGAGAGGCAGAACTGGACGGGGCCGTTTTTCATCATCGGCGCCATGGAGTTGCACAGGGCGACGATGGCGGAGCCGAGGATGATGGGGGGCTTTTTGGGGATCAGCGCGCTGGCGATCTGGACGTCCTGCTGCGGGCTTGATTGGTCGTCATTGTAGCTGAAGGCGACGGGGCGGCCGTTGATGCCGCCGGCCTTGTTCACCGCCTCGGTGAGCGGGGTGAGGTTGGCGATGAACTGGTTGCCGAGGAAGGCGCCGCCGCCGGTGAGAGGGAGGATCATCGGGATGTCGACCGGGTCCGCGGCCCAGGCCGGGCTGGCGGCGGGGCTGGCGGCGAGGGTGAGGGCGATGAGGGTGGCGGTGATGAACGAGGCTTTTGGCATTGTGTCCTCCCGGTCGATTTTGTCGAAAGCGTTAAGCCTGGCGGGCGGGTTTGGGAAGCCTTGACAGGCTGGTGGCGGCGACGTGAGCGTTGGCGCAATCATCATGGGGGGGCGGCGGATGGATGTGGGCCAGGCGCGGGCGATCTTTGCCACGGAGCTGCTGATCCGGCGGTTCGAGGAGGCGGTGGCGGTGCTGTCGTCCGAGGGGGCGAATTTCGGGCATTTTCATCTGTATATCGGGCAGGAGGCGACCGGGGCGGCGGCGATGGCGTGTCTGCTGCCGGAGGATCGGATTGCCACGACGCATCGCAATCACGGGCATGTGGTGGCGCGGGGGGCCGCCCTGGGGCCGGCGCTGGCGGAGATTCTTGGGCGTGCGGGTGGGCTGAGCGGCGGGCGGGGTGGGACGATCCATCTGACGGCACCGGAGCTGGGCTTCATCTCGACCTCGGGCGTGGTGGGCGGGGCGATCAGTCTGGGGGTGGGCGCGGCCTATGCGTGTCGGGCGAAGCGGGATGGGAGTCTCGCGGCGATCTTTTTCGGCGATGGGGCGCTGGAGGAGGGGATCGCGTTCGAGGCGTTGAATCTGGCGGCGTTGTGGACGCTGCCGGCCTTGTTCATCTGCGAGAACAACAGCGAGGACGCGTGGGGGACGGCGAAGGGGGGCTTTCCCACGCTGATCCATGCGGCGGGGGATTTGCGGGCGATCCCGGGGTCGATGGGCATTCCGGCGGTGCGGGTGGATGGCACCGATGCCGCGGCGGTGCTCGCGGCGGTGGGGCATGCGAGCGAGACGATCCGCGCGGGTGGCGGCCCGGTGTTCATCGAGGCGATGACGCGGCGCTGGGCGGGGAGTGCGCCGTTGTGGCCGGAGCTCAGCACGGGGATCACGGATTTGCGGATGGCGACGGGGGAGCGGGCGATCGCGGATGGTCCGCATGCGGCCTGGTATCGCACGCATGATCCGGTGCTGCGGCTGGCGCGGGAGCTGCGGGCGATGGGGGTGGAGAGCGCGGCGCTGTTCGCGATGGATGCCGAGATTCAGGCGCGGGTGGCGGCGGCGAAGGCGTGGGCGCTGGCCAGCCCGGTGCCGGCGCCGGAGACGGCCGGGGAGCATGTGTTCGCATGACCAGCTGGACTTACGCGGAGGCGCTGGTGGCGGCGCTGATGGATGCGATGGCGGAAGATCCGGCGGTGTGTCTGATCGGCAGTTCGCCGTTGGGGTTGGGGCCGCAGCGGCCGATGACCAATCGGATTCGGGAGGCCTATCCGGATCGGGTGACGGACCCGCCGACGAGTGAGGCGGCGACGGCGGCGTTGGGGACCGGGGCGGCGATGGCGGGGATGCGGCCGTTCGTCGATCTCGGCACGGGCAGCTTCAGCTTTCTGGCGTGGTCGCAGCTGGTGAATGAGGCGGCTGTCGCGCGCTACATGTCGGGCGGGCGGGTGAGCGCGCCGGTGACGTTTCATTGTCTGGCGGGGGTGCGCGGGGGCGGGGCGCCGCAGCACAGCCACTCGGTGCATGGGATGTTGTGGAACGCGCCGGGGATCGAGATCGTGCTGCCGAGTTGCGCGGGCGATGCGTATGGGCT
>CAIVDX010000696.1 GCA_903904805.1 uncultured Rhodospirillales bacterium | reverse complement strand
GCCTGGGAGGCCCTGCGGGAGGACGAGATCGCCGCCCGCGCCCTGGGGATCAACACCACCGCCACCCGCCTGTCCGCCTTCGCGCTGGGGGCCGGCTTCGGCGGGCTCGCCGGCACCTTCTTCGCCACCCGCCAGGGCTTCATCAGCCCCGAGAGCTTCACCTTCATGGAAAGAGCCATCGAGCTCGCCATCGTCGTGCTCGGCGGCATGGGCAGCCAGATCGGCGTCGCGCTCGCCGCCATCGTGATGATCGGCGGCTTCGAACTGGCGCGCGATTTCGCCGAATACCGCATGGTCGTCTTCGGCGCCGCGCTGGTCGCCATCATGGTGCTGCGCCCTCGCGGCCTCGCCGGCGGACGCACCCCCTCCATCGCCATCGGCACCGCCGGCCCGATCTCCGGCACCCTGGTAGCGCAAGGTCGTGGTTGACGAGATGGGGGCTAAACCACCCCTGCTCGAGGTCCGCGACCTCATCAAGCAGTTCGGCGGCCTGCGCGCGGTGGACCGCGTGTCGCTCACCGCCCGCGCCGGCCAGATCACCGCGATCATCGGCCCGAACGGCGCCGGCAAAACCACCCTGTTCAACTGCCTCACCGGCTTCTACCGCCCCACCTCCGGCGAGATCACCCTCACCCACCCCACCGGCGCCCGCTTCCGGCTCGACCGGCTGCCCGGCCACCAGGTCGCCGCCAGTGCCCGCGTGGTGCGCACCTTCCAGAACATCCGCCTGTTCGCCGGCATGACCGCGCTGGAGAACCTGCTCACCGCCCAGCACAACGCCCTGATGCGCGCCGGGGGCGGCTTCCTGCCCGGCCTGCTCGGCCTGCCCAGCTGGCGCCGCGCCGAACAGGCCGCCATCGCCGCCTCGCTCACCCTGCTCGAGGAGGTCGGCCTGTTCGACCGCGCCGACACACCCGCCGGCGCGCTGCCCTATGGCGACCAGCGCCGCCTGGAGATCGCCCGCGCACTCGCCGCCGACCCCATCCTGCTCTGCCTCGACGAACCCGCCGCCGGCCTCAATCCGCGCGAGAGCGACGCGCTCGCCAGCCTGCTCGAGCGCATCCGCGCCCAGGGCGTGTCCATCCTGCTCATCGAGCACGACATGTCGGTGGTGATGCGCATCTCCGACCACATCATCGTGCTCGACCACGGCACCAGGATCGCCGAAGGCCCCCCCGCCGCCATCCGCGACAACCGCGCCGTCATCGCGGCCTATCTCGGCGAACCCGAGGCGGCCGCATGAGCCCGCTGCTGGATCTCACCGGCCTGCGCGCCCGCTACGGCGCCGTCGAGGCCCTGCGCGGCATCGATCTTCATGTGAACCAGGGCGAGATCGTCACCCTCATCGGCGCCAACGGCGCCGGCAAAACCACCCTGATGACCAGCATCTGCGGCAGCCCCCGCGCCGCCTCGGGGCGCATCCTCTTCGACGGCACCGACATCACCGAAATGCCCACCCACCAGATCATGCGCGCCGGCATCGCCCTCTCGCCCGAGGGCCGCCGCATCTTCCCGCGCATGACCGTCGCCGAAAACCTGCTGATGGGCGCGATCGGTGACGCCACCGCAGCCGACCCCGCGGCAACCCTCGCCCAGGTCCACGCGCTGTTCCCGCTGCTCGCCGAACGCGCCAGCCAGCGCGGCGGCACCCTCTCCGGCGGCGAGCAGCAGATGCTCGCCATCGGCCGCGCCTTGATGGCCCGCCCCCGCCTGCTGCTGCTGGACGAGCCCAGCCTCGGCCTCGCCCCGCTGATCGTCCGCCAGATCTTCGCCGCCATCGCCGAACTCAACCGCGCGGGCCTTACTGTTCTTCTTGTGGAACAAAACGCCCACCAGGCCCTGCGCCTCGCCCATCGCGGCTACGTGCTGGTCAACGGCGCCATCACCCTCGCCGGCCCGGCCGCGGAATTGCTGCAACGGCCGGAAGTCCGCGCCGCCTATCTCGAAGGTGCGGTATAAGCACCCACCGACCCCAACGGAGTGTCCCGATGTTTCGCACCGCGCTTGCGCTTCTCTGCCTGCTCTCGCTGCCCGCCGCTGCCCAGAAACTGGTGATCGCGGTGGCCGGCCCGCTCTCCGGGGCCAATGCCAGCTTCGGCGCCCAGCAACGCCAGGGTGCGCAGCAGGCGGTTGACGACCTCAACGCGAAGGGCGGCGTGCTCGGCCACAAGATCGAGCTGATGGCCGAGGACGATGCCTGCGACCCCCGCCAGGCCGTCTCCATCGCCAACAAGATCGCCGAACGCGGCGCCGTCTTCGTCGCCGGCCATTTCTGCTCCTCCAGCTCGATCCCGGCGAGCAAGGTCTACACCGACGAAAACATCCTCCAGATCTCCCCCGCCTCCACCAACCCCACCCTCACCGAACAGGGCTCCTGGAACGTCTTCCGCATCTGCGGGCGCGACGACCAGCAGGGCAAGGTCGCCGGCGACTACATCGCCGCGCACTACAAGGATCGCAAAGTCGCCGTCCTGCACGACAACTCCAGCTACGGCAAAGGCCTCGCCGAGGAGACGCTGAAGGCGATGAAAGCCGGCGGCGTCGAACCCGCAATGTTCCAGCCCTACGTGCCAGGCGAGCGCGACTACGCCGCCCTGGTCAGCCGCATGAAGCAGGCCGGCATCGGCATCATCTATCTCGGCGGATATCAGACCGAGGCCGGCCTCATCCTGCGCCAGGCCAAGGAGCAGGGCATGGAGGTCACCCTCATCGGCGGCGACGCGCTGGTCACCAACGAGTTCTGGTCGATCTCCGGCCCCGCCGGCCAGGGCACGATGATGACCTTCGCCGCCGACCCCCGCAAACTCCCATCCGCCGCCGCCGTCGTTGCCGAATTCGCCGCGAAGAAGATCGACCCAGAGGGCTATGTTCTCTACACCTACGCCGCCGTGCAGGTCTGGGCCGCGGCCGCAACAAAAGCCGGCACCACCGAGCCGCAAAAGGTCGCCGCCGCGATCAAGGCCAACGCCGCCGGCTGGGACACCGTGCTCGGCCGCGTCGCGTTCAACGCCAAAGGCGACGTGACCGAAGCGGGCTATGTTTTTTACGTCTGGAAGGATGGCGCTTACGGCGAATTGTGACATGCTCGCCTGAAATCAGCAGGAGCACAGCCATGGCCGATATCGATTTTCCCGTTGTGGAGACAACAATCTCCGCCATCCATGCCGCCATGGCGGCAGGCACGCTCACCGCGCGCCAATTGGTGCAATCATATCTCGATCGCATCGCCGCCTACGACAAGGCAGGCCCCACCATCAACTCGGTCATTTCGATCAACCCCAACGCGCTGGCCGAGGCCGACGCGCTCGATGCCGCCTACACCACTTCCGGCCCTGTCGGCCCGCTGCACGGCGTGGTCGTTCTGGTGAAGGACCAGGCCGACGTGAAGGGCATGCCCACCACCATGGGCTCGGTGCTGTTTGACGGCTTCATGCCCGAGCGCGACGCCTTCGCGATCGCCAAACTGCGCGCGCAGGGCGCGATCTTTCTCGGCAAGACCACACTGGGCGAACTCGGCGCCGGCGACACCCACGGCTCGCTCTTCGGCTCCACCAAATGCGTCTACGACCTCGCCCGCACCGCCGGCGGCTCCTCGGGCGGCTCCGGTGCCTCGGTCTCGGCGAATTTCTGCACCGTCGCCATCGGCCAGGAAGGCTTCGCCTCCATCCGCCGCCCCTCGATCTGGAACGGCGTGGCCGGCATGCGCCCCACCCCAGGCCTGGTCAGCCGCTCCAACGTCTATGGCGGCTGGCCGATGATCAACGGCTCGCTCGGCCCGATGGCCCGCTCCGTCGAGGATCTCGCCAAACTGCTTGACGGCATGATGGGCTACGACCCGGCCGACCCGATCACCGCGATGGGTGTGGGCCGCGTGCCCGCCTCCACCGCCGCCGGCCTCGACAAGGCCGCCCTGAAAGGCGCCCGACTGGGCATCCTGCGCACCCCGATGGGCTTCGGCAACGATCCCACCAACGCGGATTTCGCCCAGGTCACCGCGGTGTTCGATCGCGCGGTCGGCGAACTCGCCAATGCCGGCGCGGAGATCATCGATCCCATCGAGATTCCCGGCCTGCTGGACCTCCTCGCCACCCGCTCGCGCGACATGCATGAGGAGGCGGAGATGTTCGCCACCTATGTCGCCGGTGCGGCCAATGCCCCCTTCGCCACCCGCGACGAGGCCATGGCCTCACCCAAATGGGCCGAGGTCTTCGTCGGCGCGCAACGCCGCTGGAGCGCACCGCACTCAGAGGAACGCCACCACGCCTATCTGCGCGCCCGCGAAACCCTGATGATCCGCCTGCACACGGTGATGGCCGACCACCGGCTGGATGCCATCGTCCACAAGGCCGTCGAGCACACGCCCACCTTGATCAGCGAGGGCGTGAACCCGCCCTACCGCGACCAGACCGGCGCACCGCATCTCAACACCTTCCTCGTTTACGTCCCCTCGGTGGTGGTCCCCGCCGGCTTCACCGAAACCGGCCTGCCCGCCGGCATCACCTTCCTCGGGCGCCCTTACACGGACGATCTGATGCTGAAGCTGGCCTATGCCTATGAGCAGGCGACGCACCATCGGAAAATTCCAGAAGCGCTCAAGTAAGACGCGTTCTTTTTTGAAAAAAGAACCAAAAAACTTTTATAACTTTTCTGCAACAATGCGACGCATGGGATACCAGTGGTATCCCTCGTGCGTCATCGTTGCACCAAAACAAGAAGAAGTTTGTTGCTTCTTTTTTTCAAAAAAGACGCACTCCCCTACTCCGCCGCGTCCTCACTCTCCCCCGCCAGCAACGCCTCCGCCTCCTGCGGGCTCACCTGCTCGACCTCCCGCAATTTCCGCCCCACCGCCCGCGTGCGCACCCGCGCCTGCTCGATGGTGCTGCCGAACTGGCTCGCCTGCTTGCCCAACCGATCCAGCAACTCATCCATCCGCAGCATCTCCGTCCGCGTCGCCCCGAGCAGACGCCGCACCTCACCCGCCTTGTGCTCCAGCGCCATCGTCACGAAGCCGAGCTGAATCGTCCGCAGCAGCGCCGGCGCCAGCGCCGGCCCCAGCACCAGCACCCGATGCGCGCTGCCGATCTCGTCGATCAGGCCTGGAATTCTGGCGATCTCCGCATACAGCCCGTCGGTGGGCAGATACAAAACGGCGAACTCCACCGTATCGGGCGGGCAGATATATTTCTCCGCGATCTTGCGCGCCTCCAGCCGCACCCGCGCCTCCAGTCCCCGCCGCGCGCTGCGCTCGCCCTCCGCGTCACACGCCTCCGCCGCATTGAGCAGCCGCTCGTAATCCTCCAGCGGAAATTTCGCATCCAGCGCCAGCCACGGCCGCACGCCGCCGCGCACCGGCATCGCGATGGCGAAATCCACCATCTCGTCGCTGCCCTGCCGCACCTTCACATTCTGCCGATAGCTGCCCGGCGGCAGCACATCATCCAGCAGCGCCCGCAGCTGCGTCTCGCCCCACCCGCCGCGCGTCTTCACATTCGAAAAGATCCGCCGGAGATCGCCGATCTGCGCGGTCACCGCCTGCACATCGCCGATCGCCTTCTGCACCGCGGCGAACTGCTCCACCACGCGCTGAAAGCTGCCCTCCATCTGCTGCTGCACCGCCTCGGTCAGCCGCTCATCCACCGCCCGCTGAATCGCCCCAAGCGAGGCCGCATTCGCCGCCGCCATCTCCTGCAGCTTGGCATCCATGATCAGATGCGTCGCCGACTGCGCCTCCGCCGTCCGCGTCCGCAAATCCGACATCACGGCCGACAGCGCGCGCTCGGACTCGACAATCTCGCGCCGCAATCCGTCCGCCTCCGCCCGCGGTGCCGCCACCGCCTGCTCCAGCAGCATGCGCATGCTCTGCCACCCCGCCGGCCGCAGCAGCGCGGCCACCAGCGCGCAGCCCGCCAGCACACAGGCAAGGGCCGATCCGGCGGCGGCGATTTGCAGAAGCAGGGCCTGATCCATCCCCCCATTCTGCCGAGTCGCCCCGAGTCGCCGCGAGTCGCGGCTTGCGGTAGGATTGCGAACCAGATGGAGGGTCGCATGTCGCAGCGTTTATATTTCGAGGATCTCAGCGAGGGCCAGGTGTTCGAGGCCGGCCCGTTCGAATTGACCCAGGCGCGGATCATCGAATTCGCCACCGAGTTCGACCCGCAGCCCCAGCACATCGACCCCGAGGCCGCGAAAACCACCTCCTTCGACGGTCTGGCGGCAAGCGGCTGGCACACCGCCGCGGCGACGATGCGGCTGATGCACGAGGCGCTGATTCACCGCTTCGGCGAAAGCATGGGCCTGGGCATCGAGGGCCTGAAATGGAGCCGCCCGGTGCGCCCCGGCGATCGGCTGACAACGACCGTGACGATCGGCGAGAAGCGTCTGTCCAGCAGCAAGCCAGGCTTCGGAATTGTCCCCCTGCAGATCAGAACCGTTGACCAGGACAGCCGCGAGGTCCTGCGGATGACCTCCGGCGCCCTCATCCGCACGCGCGGAGCATAAAAGCCACCGGCCGGTGTGCTGCAAACGGGTGTGCTGCAAACGGGTGTGCTGCAAACGTCAGGGGCGTGGGGCCCTATGGCCCCGTCGTACGACACACGCTCTCGCGTGACAGGTCCAGGGCAGCGCCCTGGCCTTCACCCGACGAGGCTCTTCGAGAGCATCCCATGCACCCCCTTCTCGCCGTTCACCGACTGGGTGATTCGAAAATCCACCGCCAGTGAGCACAGCTTGTAGGCCTGCGCCGGCGTCAGATTGGTCCGCGTCGAGATAAAGGCGATCATCTCCCGCAGCGCCATCCGCAGCGCCTCATCCAGATCGGCATTCAGCCCCATGCTGATCCAGTGCGTCGGCGATTCCGCCCGCGGCGCGGTGAGCAGCGGCGTGCCGGAGGATTTGTGCAGAATGAAGGTGAAGGTGCCGGTCAGGCTGGTCTCCAGCGCATTCACGCACACCTCGCCATCGCCCTGGCAACCATGCCCGTCGCCACAGGAGAAATTCGCCCCCTCGGTCCACACCGGCAGATAGAGCGTGGTGCCGGCGACCAGCTCCTTGTTGTCCAGATTGCCGCCATGGCGGCGCGGCTGCACGGTGGTGATGGTGTTCTGCCAGGCGGGCGGGGAGACGCCGATCACACCGAAAAACGGTGCCAGCGGCAGGTCCATGCCCCATGGCAGATGCGCGATCTTCCTGGCCTGATCGATGGGAATCAGTTCAAAATCGTCAACCGGAAAATCATCCGGTATGGTGCCGGACAGCGGCCGGATCGCGCAATATCCCCAATCCGCCCCGAGCTCGATCGCATCGATGCGCACCTCCAGCATATCGCCAGGCTCAGCCCCCGCGATGGCGACCGGGCCGGTGAGGATATGCGGCCCCAGCCGCGGCGGGTTCGCCGCATGCACCGCGGTGAGTGCCGGCGGCACATGCATGCCGGAGCCCGGCAGCGGAAGTTCGCCTTGTTTGCCTGACACGGTCTGGATTGTCACGGTGTCGCCGGAGGCCACGGTGAGCACCGGCGGGATGGATGCGCCGAACATGCCCCAGCGGATGGTCTGCGGCGTCGCCGCGAGATGATGCGTCGCCATCAGAGATTATGCCCGATCGTGCCGAGATAGGTGAGCACCTCGTCGAGGTTCAGCACATCCGCATATTTCGCATCAAGATCGAACAGGCTCTGCGCATGCGCCGCCGCCGACCGATCCCCCACCGCCTCGCGCACCACGACCGGGCGAAAGCCGGTCTGCACCGCATCCACCGCGGTGGCACGCACGCAGCCGCTCGTTGTGCAGCCCGCCAGGATCACCGTGTCCACCCCATGCACCATCAGGCGCGAGGTAAGATCGGTGCCGAAAAAACATGATGCGTATTTCTTGACCAGCAACGTGTCGTCTTTTTCGGCATGCAGCCGCGGATCAAGTTCCCAGCCACCGCCCTCGGCCATCAGCGTGGTGATGCCGGCCATCTTCTTCAGCCAGATGCCCGCATCGCGCCCGCCCACATCGTCATAGCGCACGGTGGTGAAAATCACCGGAATGCCGCGCGCATGGGCGATGTCGAGCATCGCGTTGGTCGCCTCGATCTGGCTCTCCAGCGG
>CAIVDX010000695.1 GCA_903904805.1 uncultured Rhodospirillales bacterium | reverse complement strand
CTGCGGGTGGCAAGCTCGGCGGCGATCCAGCCGCCCATCGAGGCGCCGGCGAGATGCACCTCGCGCAGATCCAGCGCGTCGAGGAAATCCAGGTAGTACATTGCCACGTCGCTCACCCGGTCGAGCCAGTCGGGCGCGGGGTCGCCGCCGAAGCCGGGATGGATGGGGGCGATCACGCTGTGGGTGGCGGCCAGGCGGGCGATGACCGGGCGCAGGGCGTCGAAGCCTTCCTCACCGTGCAGCAGCAGCGCTGTGGGGCCGCTGCCGGCGCGCAGAACGGGCGCGCGGTGGCTGCCGATGGTGATGGTGTCGAACGACGGTTCGGCCGCTTTGGTGTGCGTTGGTTCCACGTTTCTTTCCTCCGCCGGCGTGCGCCAGTTCTTAAGATAACAGTGAGAGAGGGCGTCAGCCGTTGTCAACCGTGCGGCGGGGCGCGGCCAGGCGGACCCCAACGGCTTGTGTCGTTTGGAGTCGGCTCGCTACAAGTCGGTATGACCCGTTCCTCACGCCCCCTGGTGATCGCGCCCAGCCTGCTGTCGGCGGATTTCGCACGGCTGGGTGCCGAGCTCGCGGCCGTCGAGGCCGCCGGGGCGGATTGGCTGCATCTGGACATCATGGACGGGCATTTCGTGCCCAACATCACCTTCGGCCCGGCGCTGGTGAAGGCGCTGCGCAAGCATTCGGCGATGCCGTTCGACGCGCATCTGATGATCGCGCCGGCGGACCCCTATATCGTTGCCTTCGCCGAGGCCGGCTGCGATCACATTGCCGTGCATCCCGAGGCCGGGCCGCATCTGCATCGCACGTTGCAGCTGATCCGGTCACTGGGCAAAAAGGCCGGCGTGGTGCTGAACCCGGCCACCCCGGTGGCGATGGTGGAGAATGTGCTCAACCTCACTGACCTTATCATGGTGATGACGGTGAATCCGGGCTTTGGCGGCCAGGCGTTTCTGTCGAGCCAGCTCGCCAAGATCGCCACCTTGCGCGCGATGATCGATGCCTCGGGCCGCGATATCGCGCTGGAGGTGGATGGCGGCGTGGCGTTCTCGACGGTGAAGGAGATCATCGACGCGGGGGCGGACACGCTGGTGGCCGGCACCGCGGTGTTCGGCGCGCCGGATTATGCGCAGGCGATCGCGGGGCTGCGCGCCGCCGGGCAGTGGCAGGTCTGATGCTGTTCGGACTTGGCCGCGGCCTTCGCCAGACCTTCGCGAAACTGCCAAGCCTCCGGCTGGGTCCGTTGCCGGATGCGCCGGCGCCCGCGGTGCGCGATCCCTGGACCGGCGACGGTGCCGCCGGGGCGCGCATTCTGGCCGGGGAGCTGGTCTATGCCGGTGCGGCGATGCAGCTGCGGCCGGGCGAGCCGGCCTGCTGGAATGACGAGGGCGCCTCGCAGATGCTGCGCGCCTATGCCCATGGCTTCAGCTGGTTGCGTGATCTGCGCGCGCTGGGCTCGGACGCGGCGCGCGCCAACGCCCGGGCGTTGGTGGCGGACTGGATCGCCACCAGCCACAGCAGCGCCGTCGCCACGCGGCCTGACGTCGCGGGCGCGCGCATCACCGCCTGGCTGGCGCATTGGGACTTTTTTGCCGATTCCGCCGCGGATGGCTTTCGCCGCAAGCTGATCGCCCAGCTGCACAGCGAGGCGCGGGCGCTGTCTGCCCGGCTGCCGGCGGAGGAGATCGACGCCCGCGCGCTGGTGGGGCTGAAGGGGCTGATCGCCGCCGGCGTCGCGTTGCATGGCCAGGCCGGCTATCTGGTGCGCGCGCTGCGCTTCCTGCCGCAGGCAATCGGCGGACAGATGCGGGCCGATGGCAGCCATGTCGAGCGCAGCCCGGTCGCGCATATGGCGGCTCTGCAGGAGCTCATCGAGATCCGCACGCTGCTGCAGGCGGCACAGGCCACCCCGCCGGCCGCGCTGGCCGCGGCGATCGAGCGGATGGGCCCGGCCCTGCGCATGTTCCGCCATGGCGATGGCGGCCTGGCATTGTTCAACGGCAGTTTCGAGACGCCGACCGGGCTGATCGAGCAAACCCTGACCGCGGCCGGGCGGGCAGGACGCACGCCCTCGGCGCTGCCCGAGGGTGGCTTTCATCGGCTGCAATCCGGCCGCTCGGTGCTCATCATGGATGTCGGCGTGCCGCCCGCGCCGGGGCTGGACCGCTTCGCCCATGCCGGAACGCTGTCGTTCGAGTTCTCCGTCGGGCGGGACCGGCTGATCGTGAATTGTGGCGCGGCACCGGCGGCGGGCAGCGAGTGGCGCGATGCGTTGCGGGCGACCGCGGCGCATTCCACGCTGGTGATCGCTGATACCTCGAGCTCGGAGATCAAGCGCAGCGGGCTGGGGCGTCGGCCGGACAAGGTGGAGGCGCAGCGGCAGGAGGCGAACGGGGCGCATTGGCTGGAGGCGAGCCACGATGGCTGGGAGCGCCCGTTTGGGGCGATTCATCGCCGGCGCCTGTATATGGCCGAATCGGGCGAGGATCTGCGCGGCGAGGACAGCATCGAGGCCACCTCGGGCCAGCCCTTCGCCATCCGCTTTCATTTGCACCCGTCAGTGATCGCCTCGATCCAGCAGGACCATGCGACGGTGCTGCTGCGCACCTCGGCGGGCGGCTGGCGCCTGCGGGCGGATGGGCCGGCATTGACCCTTGAAGACAGCGTCTATTTCGGCAACGGCGAAGCGCGGCGCACGCAGCAGGTCGTCATGACATGCCGGGGCGACGAGCCGCAGGTTGTGAAGTGGGCGATTACCAAGGCTGGGTAAAAGACCAGGGAGCTTTGCCACCTGGACCCCCATTGGGGCCGCGGGCCGCAAGCCCCCTCCCCTTCCTCCAAGGGTCAGCGGGTCTGGGGGGGCCAGCCCCCAGCGGGGTCCAGGGGCAGAGCCCCTGGCCTTCCCCCCAGCCTTGAAAATCCTCCACGTCATCAACGTCGACTTCTCGCTTCGGCACTTCGTGCTGCCGCTGATGATCGCCGCGCGGGCCCGCGGGCACGAGGTGTTGGCCGCCTGTGCCGAGGGTCCGTTGCTCGCCGATGTGCGCGCCGCGGGCTTTCGCGTGGAGGCGATGCCGTTCGAGCGGAAGGCGGATCCGTTCGCGCAGATCAGGGCGCTGCGGGCGCTCACCGCGCTCGTGCGGGCGGAAAAGCCGGACCTGGTGCATGGGCACATGCCGATCACCGGGCTGCTGGCGCGCGCGGCCGGGCGGCTGGGGGGCGCGCCACGCAACGCCTATACGTGCCACGGCTATCTGTTCAATCAGAGCGGCCCCCTGTGGTTGCGTGGGCTGGCGCTGGGGCTGGAGTTTCTCGCTGGCAGAATCACCGATGTTTATATGACGGTGTCCGAGCGCGAGGCGGCGGATGCGCGGCGGCTGTGGATCTGTCGGGATGCGGTGGCGGTGGGCAATGGGCGCGATCCGACCGTGTTTCGGCCCAATGCCGAGGCGCGGGCGCGGATGCGGGCGGCGCTGGGGGTGGCAGAGGATCGGGTGGTGATCGTCGCGGTTGGGCGGCTGGTGCAGCCCAAGGGGTTCGGCGAGCTGGCGGAGGCGATGCGGGCTCTGCCGGAGGCTGAGCTCTGGGTGGTGGGCGAGCGGCTGAGCAGTGATCGTGGGCCGGATATGGTGGCGGCGCTGCGGGCGGCGGGGCTGGGCGATCGGCTGCGGTTGCTGGGCTATCGTGCTGATGTTGCTGACATATTGTCCGCTGCCGATATCTTCACATTGGCCAGCTATTTCGAGGCGCTGCCGATGTCGGTGATCGAGGCGATGCTCACCGGGCTGCCGGTGGTGGGCAGCGCAGTGGGCGGCATCTGTGAGCAGGTGGCGGACGGCGAGACGGGCATTCTCATCCCGCCCCGCGATTCGGTGGCTTTGGCGGCCGCGTTGGCGCGCCTGGTGGGCGATGCTGGGTTGCGCGCGCGGATGGGCCAGGCGGGTCGCGCACGGGCGCTGGCGCGCTATACCGAGGCCGCCGTGACGACTCGCACGCTTGATTTGCTTGGACTCTGAAGGAGCTTCCGCCGTGACCGACATCGTTCCTATCCGCCGCGCCCTGATCTCGGTGTCCGACAAGGCCGGCCTGCTCGATCTCGGCCGTGCCCTGGTGGGCGCCGGGGCGCAGATCCTCTCGACCGGCGGCTCGGCGAAGGCGCTGCGGGATGCGGGGATCGCGGTGACCGAGGTTTCCGAGCATACCGGCTTTCCGGAGATCCTCGATGGCCGGGTGAAGACGCTGGTGCCGCAGATTCATGGCGGCATTCTCGGCCGGCGTGATGATGCGACGCATCTGGCGCAGATGGCGCAGCACCATATCGCGCCGATCGATCTGGTGGCGGTGAATCTCTATCCGTTCGAGGCAACCGTGGCCTCCGGCGCGTCGGAAGAGGACTGCATCGAGAACATCGACATTGGCGGTCCGGCACTGATCCGCGCGGCGGCGAAAAATCATGATTTCGTCACTGTTCTCACCGACCCCGCGCAGTATGGCGAGCTGATCGCGGCCCTCGCGCACGGCGGCACCACACTTGCTTTGCGCAAACGTCTCGCCGGCGAGGCTTATGCCCGCACCGCGGCCTATGACAGCGCGATCGGCAGCTGGTTCGCCGCCAGCCAGGAGATCGATTACCCGCCGCGCCTGTCGATCTCCGGCAGCCTGAAGCAGACGCTGCGCTATGGTGAAAACCCGCATCAGAGCGCGGGCTTCTATGTCACCGGCAACCGCGCGGGCCTGGCCACAGCGACTCAGCTGCAGGGCAAGGAGCTGAGCTACAACAACATCAACGACACCGACGCCGCGTTCGAGTGTGTTGCCGAGTTTGATGCGCCCACCATCGTGATTGTGAAGCACGCCAATCCCTGTGGGGTGGCCAGCGCGGCGGAACTGTCAACCGCGTGGGACCTGGCGTTGCGCTGCGATCCGGTCTCGGCGTTTGGCGGCATCATCGCGATGAACCGCACGCTGGATGGCGCCGCGGCGGAGAAGATCGCGGCGATCTTCAGCGAGGTGATCATCGCGCCGGATGCCACCGAGGAGGCGCGGGCGATCCTGGCGAAGAAGAAGAATCTGCGCGTGCTGCTCACCGGTGGCCTGCCGGACCCGGCGGCGGGGGGCCTGTCGTTTCGGTCGATCGGCGGCGGGTTCCTCGCACAGTCGCGCGACAGCGGCCGGGTGAAGGCCTCCTCGTTGCGTGTTGTTACCAAGCGCGCGCCGAGCGAGGCGGAGCTGGCCGATCTGATCTTTGCTTTCCGTGTCTGCAAGCATGTGAAGTCGAACGCGATCATCTATGCCAAGGGCGGTGCCACCGTGGGTGTTGGCGCGGGGCAGATGAGCCGGGTGGATTCGGCGCGCATCGCCGCGTGGAAATCCGGCGAGGCGGCCCGCGCCGCGGGCCTGTCGGCACCGTTGACCCAGGGCAGCGTGGTGGCGTCAGACGCGTTCTTCCCCTTCGCTGACGGGCTGGAGGCGGCGCTGGCCGCGGGGGCGACGGCGGTGATCCAGCCGGGTGGTTCCATCCGCGACGAGGAGGTGATTGCCGCAGCCGACGCCGCGGGTGCCGCGATGGTCTTCACCGGAATGCGCCACTTCCGTCATTGATCGCGCAACAGCGAGTGAGAACCACTCGCATCATTGCGACTGGGACTTGATCTTTTTCGATCCCCGCGTAGCCTCGGCACATGCGCAGCTACTCGGACCTTGATGAACGCGAGACTCTCGCTTTGGCGATCGCCAACGAGGAGGAGGACGGCCGCATCTATGCCGATGTGGCCGACGGGCTGCGCGCCGAGTATCCCGACACCGCGCAGGTCTTCCTGCATATGGCGGCCGAGGAGAACGAACATCGTCGCATGCTGATCGATATGTTCGTCAGCAAGTTCGGCGACCATATCCCCCTGATCCGCCGGCAGGACATCAAGGGGTTCATCCAGCGTCGGCCGGTCTGGCAGCTGCGCCCGCTGCGGCTGGACGCGGTGCGCGACATGGCGCGGATGATGGAGCAGGAGACCCGCAACTTCTACCGTCAGGCGGCCTCGCGCACCTCGGATGCCTCGATCCGCAAGCTGCTGGGCGACCTGGCTGACGCCGAGGCCGCGCACGAGCACACCGCCGAGGATCTGGAAAAGAACTTTCTCTCCATCGACAAGCGCGAGGCGGAGGACGCCACGGCCCACCGCGCCTTCGTACTGCAGATCGTGCAGCCCAGCCTGGTCGGGCTGATGGATGGCTCGGTCTCCACCCTCGCGCCGGTGTTCGCCGCCGCCTTTGCCACGCACGACACCTGGAACACGTTCCTGGTCGGCATCGCCGCGGCGATCGGTGCGGGCATCTCGATGGGCTTTGCCGAGGCGCTGTCGGACGACGGCAAGATCTCCGGCCGCGGCACGCCGTGGCTGCGCGGGCTGATCTGCGGGCTGATGACCGCGCTCGGCGGGCTGGGGCACACGCTGCCTTACCTGATCCCGCACTTCTTCACGGCGACCTTGGTGGCCGGGGTGGTTGTTGTGGTGGAACTCGCCATCATCACCTGGATCCGCGCCAAGTATATGGACACGCCCTGGATGTCGGCGGCGGTGCAGGTGATGTTCGGGGGCGCTTTGGTTTTTGCGACCGGGATATTGATCGGGAGCAGCTAGGCGCGTTCTTTTTTGAAAAGACGAGCCGAAACATTTCTATGGATTTGCTGCGGAACGGAACGTTGGCAGCCCCGATAACGGCGTGAGCATGTGGGCGGGCACCGGGGCGAGTGCGGACAGGGCGGGCTCGATATCCAGCGTGATGGAGCGGGCAAGCAGCATCAACGGGCCATGGCCGCCGCCATAGATGGCGTCGCCGAGGACCGGGCAGCCCAGCGCGGCGCAATGGGCGCGCACCTGGTGGGTTCGGCCGGTCCTCGGACGCACCTCAAGCCAGGAAAAGCCATCACCGCGGCCGAGCACGCGCCAGTCGCTGATCGCCGTCTGGCCGCCGGGGCCGCCCGCCATCCTCCAGCGATCGCCTGTGGTCAGCTTGCGCAGGGGCAGATCGATCACCCCGCTCTCGGTGGCGGGCCCGGCTTGCACCAGCGCCCAGTAGATCTTGTGCGCCCCGTCGCCCGCGAACGCCGCCTGGGCAGCCAGAAGGGCGGCCTTGCGCAGCGCGATCACCAGGCACCCCGATGTGTCGCGGTCCAGCCGGTGGGCCAGCCATGGGCCGTCCTTGCGGCGGCTCAGGCGGGGGAAAAAATCCTCGACACTCGGCCCGCCGGCGCGGCCGGGATGCACCGGCAGGCCCGCCGGCTTGTCCAGCACCACATAGCGCGCATCCTGAAACAATATGACCGGGTCCACCCGCACAGATTGACAGGCCCGGCCACTGGGCGGAAGCAGCGCCGATGAAGACCGATACATTCTGCGGCCTGTCCGCCGTGCGCGCCGTGTTCGCCTGTCGCCAGCAGGAGGTGCAGCGGCTGTTTTTCGTCGAGGCACTGAAGCGCGAGGCCGGCGACTGGTGCGCGCTGCTGGCCGCCTCCAAGCGGCCCTACCGGATGGTGCCTGTCGAGGAAATGATCCGGGTGGCGGGCACCGAGCATCATGGCGGCATTGTCGCGGTGGCGGCGCCGCGCAATCCGTCGATCCTGAACCCGATGAATCTGCCGGCGTCGATTTCGCCGCGGCATGACCGCGATGTGGTGATTCTGCTGGATGGCATTGGCAACCCGCATAATCTTGGCGCGATCGCCCGCTCGGCGGCGTTTTTCGGGGCGCTGGGGTTGGTGATGCAGGAGGGGCCAGGTTCGGCGATGCCCTCCACCGCCGCACACCGCACCGCCGAGGGCGGGCTGGAATATCTGCAGCTCTGGCGCACCCGCAATCTTGCCGGTGCGATTGGCGCGCTGGACCGGGAGTGGCGCTCGGTTGCCACCGTGCTTGATCCGCGCGGGCCGACACTGGCGGATCTGCCGCGCGACCGGCCGGTGGCGCTGATCCTCGGCAATGAGGAAACCGGGATCAGCCCGGAAGTGCTGAGCGCCGCGCGCCGACGGGTGACGATCGCCGGCAGCGGCCAGATCGAGAGCCTGAATGTGGCGCAGGCGGCGGCGGTGATTCTGGCCGGGCTGCGCTAGACCATGACCGTGTGACGGTGCGTGGAGTTCGGTGCCGCGATCATGGTCACGCGTCAGCCTTACTTCGCCGCCACCTGCTCGGGATCGGGCCGATTCCACCAGCCGCCGCCGAGGGCCTGGAACAGGGCGGCGGTGTCGGTCAGGCGGTTGGCGCGGGCCTGCACCAGGTTGATCACGGCGGACTGGTAGGTCTGCTCGGCCAGCAGCAGCTGCGCGTAGGGTATCTGCCCAAGGGCGAGCTGGCGCTGGGTGATTTCCAGGCTGTGTTTGGCCGATTGCTCGGCTGCGGCGGAGGCGGCGAGCCCTGCGGCATCCGCATTGAGCGCGGCCAGCGTGTCCGCCACATTTTGCATGCCGGCGATGGCGGTGGCGCGATATTGCGCGGCCGCCTGGTCGAATGCCGCCTGGGCCGCGCGTTGGCGGTACATCAGCGTGCCGAAATCGAACACCGGGCCGGCGAGACCGGCCGAGACGGTCCAGAAATTCGTGCCTGGCGTGAAGAAATCCTGCACCCGGTTGGGGCTGTTGCCGGCCACCGCACCCAGCTGCAGCTGCGGCAGACGGGCGGCCACGGCGACACCCACGTCGGCCGATGCGGCGTGCATCGTGGCTTCCGCCGCGCGCACGTCCGGCCGTTGATCGACCAGCTGCGATGGCAGGCTGGAGGGCAGGTTGGTCGGCAGATGAAGATCCTCGAGCGTGAAGGTGCTGGAGGGCATATCGGCCGGCGCGCGGCCGAGCAGGGCGGCGAGCATGTCGCGCTGCTGTGCCAACGCCTTCTTCAACGGCGGCAATGTCTGCTGCACCTGGGCGAGGGCGGATTCCTGGGCGACCACGTCGGCCACCGCAACCTGGCCCAGCGATTCCTGGCGCCGCAGGATGTTCAGCAGGTCGCTTTCG
>CAIVDX010000694.1 GCA_903904805.1 uncultured Rhodospirillales bacterium | reverse complement strand
CGCGGAGCGCAGGCTCGGTGCCTCCGCGATGAGCCAAAGCAGCCCCGGTATGGCAAGCAACAGCACCGGAATGGCATGAAACGGTGGCAGCGCACCGGCAGAGGCGCCCCCCAGGGCCACCGCAGCGAGCCTTGGATGTCGTTCCAACAGTCCAAAAATTTTTGGGTTCTTTTTTTCAAAAAAGAACAAGAGACTTCCTAAGATCTTGAAGTTTAGGGGCTTCTTCTTTGAAGCAAAGACGTAGAACACGTTTGGGCGGTGTTGCCGGCGCCATCCGGGGGAGTGGATTTGGACCCCCCTAGAGACCCTTTGGGACCACGATGCGGTCTGGCGGCACGTGCGTGCCGGCGAGGGCGGCGAGGACGCATTCGGCGGCCATCACGCCCATCTGGCGCATTGACTGCGTGGTGACGCCGGCGACGTGGGGGGTGCACAGCACGCGACGATGGCGGCGCAACGGGTGGTCGGCGGCGGGGGGTTCCTCGGTGAAGACGTCGAGCGCCGCACCGGCGAGGCGGCCGCTGTCGAGTGCGGCGGCGAGGGCTTGCTCGTCGATCAGGCCGCCGCGGGCGGTGTTGATCAGCAGGGCCCCGGGCGGCAGCAGGGACAGGGCACGGGCGTCGATCATTTTCTGGGTCTCGGGCAGCAGCGGGCAATGCAGGGAGAGCACGTCCGAACGGGCGAGCAGGCCGTCGAGATCCAGGCGCTCGACGGAGTCGCCCAGCGCGAGGCCGGGCTGGGTGCCGATGCGGGCCATGCCGGATGGGTGCGTGGCGGCGACCTTCATGCCGAGCGCCTGGGCGATGGGGGCGACGGCCTGGCCGATCGGGCCGAAGCCGACCAGGCCGAGGCGCAGGCCGGCGATGTCGCGCAGCTTGGCACCCGGCGCGCGCCAGCCGCCCTGGGCGACCGAGGCGGAGAGCGGGATGATGTCCTTCGCGAGCGCAAGCATCAGCGCGATGGCGTGCTCGGCGACCGCGGCGGTGTTCGAGCCGGGGGCGCGGCAGACCAGCATGCCGCGGGCGCGGGCCGCGGCCAGGTCCACCTCGTCCATGCCGATGCCATGGCGGGCAATGATTTTCAGATTCGGCGAGGCGTCCATCACCGCGCCGGTGACGCGGCCCTGGCGGCAGATGATGGCGTCCGCCTGGTGCTTGCGGGTGAGGTCGGCGACCTCGGCGGCGGAGGGGAACGGGCGCATATAGACGATTTTCAGCCCGGCCCCGCGCAGCAGGGCCTCGGCCTCCGGCGCGAGTTCGGGGGCGGTCATGATCACGGTGCCGTCCATCAGCTGCCTTCTCCCTCGCGGCCTTCGGCCTCACGACCTTCCGCTTCCCGCCGGTAGTGCTTGTTGTAGCGCTCGGTGACCAGATCGGTTTTGACGATCACGGCGACGTCGATGGTGTTGAACTGGTGGTCGATCACCGCGCCGTCGCCGATGAAGGCGCCGAGGCGGAGATAGCCCTTGATGAGCGGCGGCAGGGTGAGCACGGCGCGGCGCGGGTTGATCTTCTCCGGCGCGACGCGGCGCATGTCGACATAGCGGCCGGGCAGGGCCGCGGGGCGCAGGGCCGGTGGGGCGAGGTGGTGGTAATAGAGATAGGACAGCTCGGTGGCGAGCGCGTCGGGGTCGGTGCCGTGCAGGCTGGCGCAGCCGAACATCAGGGCGATGTCGTTGCGGAAGACATAGGCGGCGAGGCCGCGCCACATCAGCTGCATCGCCGCGCGGCCGCGATAGGCGGGGTCGACGCAGGAGCGGCCGAGCTCGAGCAGGTGGCCGGGGAAGGCGATCAGGCGGCTGAGATCATATTCGTCGGCGCTGTAGAAGCCGCCGATGGAGGAGGCGGCGTCCTGCTGGATCAGGCGGTAGGTGCCGACGATGGCCTCGGGGCCGGTGCCGCGCTCATGGTCGACCACCACAAGATGGTCGGCGACGGGGTCGAAGACATCGATGTCACGGCGGGCGGCGAGGGTGTCCGGCGCGGGGTGGGCGCCCATTTCCTCATAGAAGATGCGGTAGCGCAGGGCCTGGACGGCGTCGATCTCGGTCGGGCTGGTGGCCAGGCGGACGCCGAGATGGCCGGAGCGGAGCTCGCCGAAGCCGCGATCGGTGCTGTCCGGGCGAGGTGCGATGATGGTCATGGTTCGGTGTGGCCCCTGGGCGCGTGGGCGTGGAGGTCGGGCGCGCTGGCGGCGGGGCGGGCGCGCTGTTTGCGCGCACGCGGTTCGGTCGGCTGGGCGATGCGGCGGCCGAACAGCTCCAGCCGGTGGGAGACCAGGTCGAAGCCGAGGCGGCGGGCGATCTCGGTAATCACGCGCTCATGCTCGGGGTCGGCGAACTCGATCACGCGGCCGGTCTCGATGTCGATGAGGTGATGGTGGGTGCCGTGCTCGGTCGGTTCGTAGCGGGCGCGGCCGCCGCCGAAATCGCGGCGGGCGAGGATGCCGCGCTCCTCGAGGAGGCGGACGGTGCGGTAGACGGTGGCGATGGAGATGCGGTTGTCGAGCTCGGCGGCGCGGCGATAGAGCTCCTCGACATCGGGATGGTCCTCGGCGTCGGACAGGACGCGCGCGATGACGCGGCGCTGGCCGGTCATCTTCAGGCCTCGGTCGATGCACAGACGCTCGATGCGGGTTTCCATGATGGTCCCAACGCGCGCGGACGGACCGCGACACCGGATCGCGGCAGGTCGGCGCGCTCGGCAGGGCGTAGCCGAAATCGCCCCCCACTGTCGAGAAGCGGACCGGTGTGAAACGGGTTGGCGTGAAGCCGGGTTGCGGGGACGCCGCCGGTGCGGGGTTTACTTCGCGCCGCGGGCGCGCGGCTTGGTGCCCAGGCCGATCTTCTTGGCCAGCGACGAGCGGTGGCGCGCATAGTTCGGCGCGACCATCGGGTAGTCCGGCGGCAGGCCCCAACGCTCCCGATATTGCTCGGGGGACATGTTGTAGGCGGTTTTCAGATGGCGCTTCAGCATCTTGAGCTTTTTACCGTCTTCCAGGCAGACGATATGGTCGGGGAAGACCGAGCGCTTCACCGGCACGGCGGGCTGCGGGCGGTCGACCGGAACGATCTCGCGGCCGACATTGGACAAGGTGCGGAACACGTCCTGGATCAGGGCGGGCAATGCTTCCGGTTGGATGGCATTGTTGGAGACATGGGCCGCGACGATTTGCGCAGTCAATCCAAGCACATCAGGAGACTCAGAACTCTCGGTCATTTTGACGCCTTTCGCTTGCCGTGACTTGCGTCCATATAACAATTTCCTGATCGTTGCGCAACACTCATCGGGGCCCAGATGCGTCAAAGCACAAGAATTCAAAAGTCATGACACAGTCCAGTATGCCGGTCCTGGCAATCGACATCACCAAAGAGATGTGTCCGATGACGTTCGTACGCACTCGACTCGCGCTCGACAGGATCAAAACTGGTGAAATCCTCGCCGTCACATTGCGCGGGGAAGAACCGATCCGAAATGTGCCCGCCACGGCGACGAAACAGGGGCACCGGATTCTGCGCGAGGAGCAGCTGCCGGACGGCAATACTCTGCTGCTTATCGAGAAAGGGTGAGCTTTAATAACAAGGCATTAGAGCCGTTTTTATAGTAACGCGGGCGAATGCCGGCAGGTTGAAAGCCGGTTGCCAAATACAACGCCCGGGCGGCATCGTTGCTGTCGGACACCTCGAGAAACAGCGCCTGTGCCCCCTGCCCCGCCAGCGTGGTGGTGGCGGCGCGCAGCAGGGCGCGGGCGATGCCCTGGCGTCGCGCGGCGTGGGTGACCGCGAGGGTGAGGATTTCGGCCTCGTCGGCGGCCAGGCGGGTGAGGATCATGCCGCCGCGCGGGTCGATCCAGGCCTGCACGCCCGGGGTGGCGAGCAGGCTGGCGATGGCGGTGTCGGACCAGCTGTCATCCGGCGGGAAGGCGCTGGCGTGGATGGTGGCCAGGGCGACGGCGTGGGCGGGGCCGGCCGGGACGGGCCCGATCTGGGCTGGTCCGATCGGGCCGGGTGGGTGCATCAGATCGGTTGCGGGCGTGGCGCGGTGGCGGGCGCGCGGGTCGCCGGGGGTTCGACATAGATCGGCAGGGCGGCGCGTGGCGGCAGGCTGCCGGCCAGGCGGCGTTCGGCGGCCACCGCGATCAGGCGCGGGCTGACGGCGCGGGCGTTGGTCAGCATCACGTCGGCGTCGCGCGCGGCGAGCCAGGCGGCGAGGATGCGGCCGGCGTCGCCGGCGGTTGCGATGCGCTGGGAGGGGATGGCCAGCTCGGCCGGGTCGATCGAGCGGACAGTGCCGGCGATCTCGAGGAAGATGCGGCCGCGCTTGGAGTCGATGGCGGTCCAGAGTTCGCGCCCGCCCAGATGGGGCAGGCCGGCGGCGAAGACCTCGCCGAGGCTGACCGGGACGATCGGGCAGCCGAAACCGAGAGCCAGGCCATGCGCGAGCGCGAGGGCGGCGCGCAGCCCGGTGAAGCCGCCCGGGCCGACGGTGACGGCGATGGCGTCGGGCGTGCTGGTGCCGAGTGCCTGCCGGGCGAGATCTGGCAGCAGGGCGGCGTGCCCCTTGTCGCCGTCGACGATCTGCTGCGTGAGGGTGATTTCGTCGCGGACCAGGCTTGCGGAGCAAGCGGCCAGCGACGCATCAAGCGTGAGGATCAGCGCCAGAGTGTTGAACTTCCCAAAGGTTTTCGCGCCTCTTTTTCAAAAAAGACGGCGCTTGCTGTCCTAGTAGAGATCGCAGGCTTCCTCGAATGTCAGCCGCGGCAGCCGCGGGAACACCCCGGACGGATCGCCATGGCCGATATTGACGATGAAGTTCGATTTCCAGCCGCGATAGGAGAAGAACTCCGCATCGACCTTCTCATTGTCGAAGCCGCTCATCGGCCCGGCATCGAGCCCGAGCGCGCGGGCGGCGAGGATGAGGTAGGCGCCCTGCAGCGTGCCGTTGCGGAAGGCAGTTTCCTGGGCGAGTTTTTCCGACGAGGTGAACCAGTCCTTCGCGTTCGGCACGTGCGGGAACAGCTTGGGCATCTGCTCGTGGAATTTCGGATCGTGCGCGATGATGCAGACCACCGGGGCGGCCATCGTCTTGTCGCGGTTGCCCGAGGAGAGCGCGGGCAGCAGGCGTTCCTTGGAGGACTGGCTGCGCAGAAAGACGAAGCGGGCCGGTGAGGCGTTGGCCGAGGTGGGGCCCCATTTCAGCAGGTTGTAGAGGGCGCGGATCTCGTCGTCGGTGACCTTTTCGTCGGTCCATTTGTTCTGGGTGCGGGCTTCGCGGAACAGCTGGTCGAGGGCGGCGTCGTCGAGGGCCATGGGGTGATCTCCTGCAAATCTGTTGGCCTTAGATGTCATGCCGGCGGGTGTTTCGGTCAAGCGTGGCTTGTCGTGGGCCGCGGGAGGGGCAGAATGGGTGCAAAGCATACGCGGGGAGGATGAGATGGGCGCGACGGTGACCGAGCCGGTGATTCACATGGTGGCGATGCGCGACGGGGTGCGGATCGCGGTGGCGGTCTACAAGCAGCCCGGGGTGGTGGCCCCTGCCCTGCTGGCGGCCTCGCCCTATCGGTTCGACAATAATGTGCTGCCGGACGGGCCGCAGTTTTTGTGGCGCGAGACCGGGCCGATCGATTTCTATGTGGCACAGGGCTACGCCTATGTGGCGATGGATCTGCGCGGCTGTGGGCGGTCGGAGGGCGAGTTCGAGTTTCTCGGGCCTGATGAGATCGAGGATATCTGCGAGATCGTCACCTGGCTGTCGGAGCAGGATTGGTGCAATGGCCGGGTGGGCGGCATTGGGCAGTCCTATTTCTGCATGACCCAATGGCTGGTGGGTGCGCGCAATCCGAGGGGTCTGGCGTGCCTGGCGGCGCATGACGGGATGAACGATCCCTACCGGGCCAGCGTGTATCAGGGCGGCATCCCCGGCGATTTCTTCCCCGGCTATTGGTGGCATCAGAACCGGGTGATCAACCGGGTGCCGGCGAATGGGCAGCATCCGCGCGAACAGGCCACCGATCTGGGCCGGCTGATCGGTGAGCACCCGACCTATGACGACTTCTGGCGCGCGCGCACGGCGTTCGAGCGGCTGGAGGAGATCCGCGTGCCGGTGTTCTGCTCGGGCGTGTGGGCGAAGCATCAGCTGCACACGCGCGGGGCGATCGAGGGCTTCGCGCGGGTGGCGGGGCCGAAGAGACTGCGCATGTCCGGCGCGCCGAACGCGTGGGCGGCGAATGCGGAATATGGCTCGGACTCGTTTCATCGTGACGTGTTGCTGCCCTTCTTCGATCTGTATCTGAAGGGGATCGACACCGGGTGGGAGCGCGGGCCGGCGGTGCAGTATCAGGTGCGCGGGGCCCAGCTGATGCGCACGGCGGAGAGCTGGCCGCCGGCCGGGGTGAGCATGCGTGCGCTGTATCTTTCGGCCGAGGCGTCGGGCGGGGTGGTGTCGTTGAATGACGGCACGCTGGCGGACGCTCCGGCCGGTGGGGCGGAGAGCACGCAGTATCGCTATCCGGTGGAGGGCTGCACCGCGGGTGTGGTGGGGATGGGGCCGAATGGCATGCTCGATCCGGCGCGGCGGGTGATCACCTTCAGCACGCCGCCGCTGGCCGCGGATCTGGAGATCGCCGGGCCAATCCATCTGGTGCTGTATGCGGCGAGTTCGCGGGAGGATACGGATTTCTTCGTGAAGCTGATGGACGGCCCCGGGGCTCCGGCGGGGGCTGTCAATCCGCCTGCGGAATGTGTGTCGCGCGGCTGGCTGCGGGCGTCGCATCGGGCGCTGGACGGCGCGCGCAGCACCGAGCATGTGCCCTATCATACCCATTCCGCGCCCAGCCCGATCGTGCCGGGCGAGGTGGTGCGCTACGACATCTCGATCGAGCCGCAGGCCTATCGGTTCGCGGCGGGGCGGCGCATCCGGCTCGAGCTGGCGGTGGGCGATTCGCCGGTGACCGAGGCGCTGTGGGGCCATCTGTATGAGCCGAACAAGATCGGTGTGGACACGTTCTTTCATGCCGATGGGCGGCAGAGCGTGCTGTATTTGCCGGTGATGTCGGGCTAGCGTTCGGTCTCGCAAAGGGGGCCTGCATGAGCCAGACGATCGATCTGCCGGAGGATGG
>CAIVDX010000693.1 GCA_903904805.1 uncultured Rhodospirillales bacterium | reverse complement strand
TGGCGGCCGCGCCGTGCTCGCCGCAGTGAGCGACGCGCTGCGCGCGCTGGGTGCCCGCCCGGCCGAGCCCGGCGAATTCACCCGCCGCGCGGTGCTGGGCGGCCGGATGGATCTGCTGGCCGCCGAGGCGATCGGTGATCTGGTGGCCGCCGAAACCGAGGCCCAGCGCATCCAGGCCCTGCGCCAGATGGATGGCGCGCTCGGCGCCCTCTATGGCGGCTGGACCGAACGCCTCAAGCGCATCTTCGCCTGGCAGGAAGCGCAGATCGATTTTTCGGATCAGGACCTGCCCGATGAGGTGGCCGCCACGCTGCGCGCCGAAATGGCCGGGCTGCAGGCGGATATCGCCGCGCATCTCGCCAACCAAAGCGGCGAACGCCTGCGCGAGGGGCTTGTGTTTGTTGTTGTCGGCGCGCCGAACGTTGGCAAATCCTCGCTGCTGAATGCGCTCGCCGGCGAGGATATCGCGATCGTCTCGCCGATCCCCGGCACCACCCGCGATGCGGTGTCGGTGCGGCTGGATTGCGGCGGCATCCCGGTCAGCCTGATCGACACGGCCGGCCTCAGAGCGGGAGGGCTGGGCGAGGGCATCGACGCGATCGAGGCGGAAGGCATGCGCCGCGCGCTGGCCCGTGCCGAGAGCGCGGACCTGGTGATCGGCGTGATCGACGGCGCCCAGCCAATCCCGGTGCGCGCCTGCGATCTGCTGCTCGCCAACAAGACCGACTTGCACGCCGCACCGGAGGGCGCGCTCGGCGTCAGCGCGCTGACCGGCGCCGGCCTGCCCGCGCTGCGCGCCCGTCTGGCCGCGGAGGCCGCCCGCCTGGCCTCGCCCGGCGACTCCCCCGCGCTCACCCGCGCCCGCCACCGCGCCGCGCTTGAGCAGGCGATGCTGCATCTGGCCGACGCCACCGCCGCGGACTGGGCCGACCAGCGCGCCGAGGACCTGCGCCTGGCGCTGCGCTGCCTTGGGCGCATCACCGGCGAGGTTGGTGTCGAGAGCGTGCTGGATGAGGTATTCTCCAGCTTCTGCATCGGCAAATGAGCATGAACAGTTTCGACGTCATTGTTGTGGGGGCCGGCCATGCCGGCTGCGAGGCGGCCGCGGCGGCCGCCCGGATGGGCGCGCGCACGCTGCTGCTCACCCATAAATTGGAAACCATTGGCGAAATGTCGTGCAATCCGGTGATCGGCGGGGTCGGCAAGGGCCATCTGGTGCGCGAGATCGACGCGCTGGACGGCATCATGGGCCGGGCGGCGGACCTGGCGGCGATCCATGTCAAGCTGCTCAACCGCTCGAAGGGCCCGGCGGTGCAGGGTCTGCGCGCCCAGGCGGACCGCGCGCTGTATCGCGCCGCCGTGCAGAGCCTGCTGGCGGAACAGGCCAATCTGACACTCCGCGCCGCCTCGGTGGAGGGCTTCCTCACCGAACAGGGCCGCATATCCGGCGTCGTCTGCGGTGCGGGCGAGGCAATCCGCGCGGGTGCCGTGGTGGTCACCACCGGCACCTTCCTGCGCGGCATCACCCATATCGGCCCGGTGCAGGAAGCCGCCGGCCGCGTGGGTGAGGCACCCTCCGTTGGCCTCGCGCTGGCGCTGGCCGCGTTGAAGCTGCCGATGGGCCGGTTGAAGACCGGCACGCCGCCACGCCTGGATCGCGCCAGCATCGACTGGGACTCCCTGCCCGCCGACCCCTCCGACGCCGAGCCCGGCTGCTTCAGCCTGCTGACCGAGGCGATCACCAACCCGCAGATCGCCTGCCGCATCACCGCCACCACGCCGGCCACGCACGCCATCATCCGCGCGAACCTGCATCTCTCCGCGGTGCATTCCGGCGCCATCACCGGCTCCGGCCCGCGCTACTGTCCCTCGATCGAGGACAAGGTGGTGCGCTTCGCCGCGCGTGAGCGGCACCAGATCTTTCTCGAGCCGGAAGGGCTGGACGACCCGACGATCTACCCGAACGGCATCTCCACCTCGCTGCCCGCTGAGGTGCAGGCGCAGATCATCGCCTCGATCCCCGGCCTGGAGCACGCGCGCATCCTGCGGCCTGGCTATGCCGTCGAGTATGACTATGTGGATCCGCGCGCGCTGAATGCCGGGCTGGAGGTGCGCGCCCTGCCTGGCCTGTTCCTCGCCGGCCAGATCAACGGCACCACCGGCTATGAGGAGGCCGGGGCGCAGGGCATCATGGCCGGCATCAACGCTGCCCGGCGTGCTGGCGGGCAGGAGCTTGTCAGCCTCTCCCGGGCCGAAGCCTATATCGGCGTGCTGATCGATGATCTGATCACCCACGGGGTCAGCGAACCCTATCGGATGTTCACCTCGCGCGCCGAATTCCGCCTCACCCTGCGCTGCGACAATGCCGATCGCCGGCTGACCCCCTTCGGCCTGGCCTGGGGCTGCGTCGGCCCACGCCGCGACGCCGCCTTCGCCGCCGAGCAGACCGCCCTGACCACCGCCCTCACCCGCGCCCATGCCGAAACCGCCAGTCCCGGCGCCTGGGAGGAAGCCGGCGTGGCCGTCCGCGCCGATGGCCGCGCCCGCTCGGTGTTCGACATCCTCGCCAGCGCCCCGCGCGCCCAGGTCGCCGCCTTCGCCCCGTGGCTGGCCGATCTGCCGCCGCGCGTGGCCACCGCGCTGGAGACCGAGGCGCTCTATGCCCGCTATCTCGACCGGCAGGAGGCCGAGCGCGGCCAGATCCTTCGGCTGGACTCCGCCGCCATCCCCGTCGATCTCGATTTCGCCGCCATTGGCGGGCTGTCCGCCGAGATGCGCCAGAAGCTGACCGCCGCGCGTCCTGCCTCGCTGGGCGCCGCGAGCCGGCTGGCCGGCATCACGCCCGCCGCCATCGCCGCGCTGGGCGCCCATCTGCGCAAGCTCGGCGCCAGACCGGTCGCCGCGGCCTAGCAGTTCATTCCGGCCTCGATTGCTTCACGTGAAGCAATTTTGTGTAAAAGATTTTTTTTAAAGGCGTGGATTTGCGTTGTAAAATCCATCTTTTGAGATTTTGTGTAATTTGCTTCACGTGAAGCAAT
>CAIVDX010000692.1 GCA_903904805.1 uncultured Rhodospirillales bacterium | reverse complement strand
CTGGTGGCGGTGCTGGTGGGCGGCAGCAATGGGCGGTTTCGGCTGGATCTGCCGGTCGCCACCGAGCTGGCGGGGCAGCTGGCGGCGCTGGGGCGGGCGGGGGTGGGGATCGCGCTCACGCCCTCACGCCGCACCGATCCGGCGGCGCGGGCGGTGCTGGCCGAGGCGGTGGTCGGCGCGGGCGGCTATTGCTGGGATTTCGAGGGTGAGAACCCATATTTCGGGCTGCTCGGGCTCGCCGACGCCATTCTGGTGACGATGGACAGTGTCTCGATGGTGTCGGAGGCCGTGGCCACAGCGGCCCCGGTGATGCTAGCGAGATTGCCGGGCCGGTCGCGCCGGATCGGCGAGTTTCTCGACGGGCTGCTCGCCGAGGGGCGGGTGCGCTGGTTCGACGGGCGGCTGCAGGACTGGCCGTGCGCGCCGCTCGACGATACGCAGATGGCGGCCGATGAGATGCGTCGGCGGTTGGGCTTCTAGGCCGGACGATCAGGAGAGATTTTTCGTTGCTGCAGATTCAGACCTTCGACAACCGCCGCGGCGGCAATGTGATCTACAAGGCGCTGGCGCATCCGCTGGCGGCCGAGGCGATCGGGCGGCTCTATGAGCGGCTGCCAGGCCCGGTGTGGGTGCTGGATGTGGATGACATCGCCTCGGCGCTGTTCGTGATGCACCCGACCGGGCCGGAAATCGCCGGGGTGCTGGTGCAGGATGCGGCGGATTTCGGGGCGGAGCGTCTGGGCCATATCGCGCGGCCGTTGACCGATCTGCCGCAGACGGGGGCGGCCTCGCTGCTGGTGGCCTCGTTCGATGCGGCGGCGATTTTGGGGCGCATTCGGCATTTGCTGCCGCCGGGCTGCGTGGTGGCGAGCCTGGATGAGGCGCGGCTGCCCGAGGGGTTGCAGACCAATCATCGCCGCGCCCTCGATCCGCTGAACTATGCGACCAATTTCGCGTTTTTCCGCGACGCGGAGGGGCTCTCCACGCGGCTGGTGACGGCGAACTACTGGAGCGCCTATGGCGCGCAGGATGTGAAGCTGTGGCTGCGTCTGTTCGACGAGGCCGGCGCGGTGCTGGCGACCTGGGAGGAGAATGTGGTGGCCGGGCAGGGCGGCATCCGCATCGATTCTGCGGAGGTGCGGGCGCGCTTTGGTCTGCCGGAATTCACCGGGCAGCTGTTCATCCATGCCGTCGGTGTCGCCGGGCATGATGTGGTGAAATATGCGGTGGATATTTTCTCATCGGGCAATGGGGCGAGCCTGTCCTGCACGCATGATGCGAATGCCTGGCCGTCGGATCGCTATGCCGGGCTGCCGGCGCCGCGGGCGGATGAGCGGGTGACATTGTGGCTGCAGAACAGCCACGCCACGGCGATCCCGGCCGGGGCGATCGCGCTGGATCGCATGGGAGCTGAGGCGCCGGTGGCGCTCGCCGAGTCGATCGGGCCGTTCGCCACGCGGGCGCTGGATGTGGCGGAGCTGCTGCCCGGGCTGCACTGGCCGGCTCAGATCGAGCTGCGGGCGGGGCGGCATCTGGTGCGGCCGCGCTACGAGATCGTGCGCGAGGGGCGCACGCGCATCGCGCATGTGAATGTGGAGCGGGCCGATCTCAGCCCTGATCCGGCGATCGCGGCGATGCCGGCGCCGCTTGGCCGCGGCTATCTGCTGCCGTTTCCGGTGCTGCCGCGATCGCGCTTTCGCACCATCATCCAGCCGACGCCGATGGCGGTGGGCCAGGCGGATCTGCCGGTGCGGCTGGATGTGTTCGACCTGCATGGGGTGAAGCAGGCCGAGCATTTCCTCGGCCGGCTGCCGCGCGACCATGATCTGGCGCTGGAGGTTGCCGACGTGGAGATCGGCCATGCCGAGCTGGTCTATGATTTCCGCGACGGGGGCGGGGCGGATGGCTGGCTGCACACGCTGGTGCGCTATGAGGACGTGGCGAGCGGGCACGCCGCGGAGAGCAGCTTCGGGGCGCATATCTACAACACGCCGGTGACCTTCCGCGGCGAGCCGCAATCCTATCGTGGCGCGCCGCCGGGGCTGTCGACACGGCTGTTCCTGCGGCTGGGCGAGGTGGGCACTCCGGCCTTCACGCATCTGATCTACCCGGCCTCGGCGGCCTGGCACCCGCGCAGCGAAACGCGGCTGATGCTGCATGACGGCAACGGCGAGGTGGTGGCGGAGAAGACCGTCGCCATCGCCTGTTCGGGCTCGGCGCTGATCCACACCGAGGAGATGTTCGGGGCGGCGGCGTTGCGCCAGGCGGGGCCGCGCGGCTGGCTTTTGGTGCGCGATACCACTTGCCGTCTGTTTGGATACCATGGCCTGATGGCGCAGGACGGGCGGTTCTCGCTTGATCACATGTTTGGGTTTTAGCGCATGACAGGCAGCCGGACGGCCAAGCGACGATTCTTCTTTTTTGAAAAGAAGACGCAAAAGACTTTTGGCATTCTGGTGCTGTGTGTCGGACTCCTCTCAGCCCTGACGGCGAAGGCAGATGAGCTTCATATTCCGGTGATCATGCCGCTGTCGGGTGGGGCGGCGTTCTTGGGTATCAGCGGGGTGGATGTGTTGAAGGTGCTGGAGAGCACCGTCAATGAGGAAGGCGGGATCAACGGCAAGACGCTGAAGCTGGATTTCATCGATGACCAGAGCAGCCCGCAGGTGTCGGTGCAGCTGACGCGCGATGCGATCCTGACCAAGCCGCCGGTGATTCTCGGCTCCGCACTGGTGGCAATGTGCAATGCCACCGCGCCTTTGCTGGCGAACGGGCCGGTGGATTACTGCCTGTCGCCGGCGGTGCATCCGGTGCCGGGCAGCTATATGTATTCCTCGGACACCTCGACGTTGGATCTGCTGGCCGCCGGCCTGGCATATTTGCGGGGCAAGGGGCTGACGCGCATCGCGGCGATTTCCAGCTCGGACGCCTCGGGGCAGGATTTCCAGAACAATATGAGCGTGCTGCTGGCGCGGCCGGAGAATGCCGGGTTCCAGTTTGTGGAGAATGTTCGGTTCAACATGACCGATGTGAGTGTGAGCGCGCAGCTGGAGCGGGTCACCTCGGGCAAGCCGCAGGCGCTGTTCGTGTGGACCACGGGCTCACCGGTGGGCACGGTGTTCAAGAGCCTGGCGCAGTCGGGGCTGGATGTGCCGGTGTTCACCGCGAACATCACCTTGGTGCAGTTGCAGCAATATGCGTCGTTTTTGCCGAAAAATCTGATGATCACCTCGCCGCTGTTTCCGCCGCATGAGGGGCTGCAGCAATATGACCCGCGGGTGGAGGCGGCGCAGCAGGCCTTCTACGCGGCGTTGAACAAGGCGAAGCTGCCGATCGATGCGATGGCGGCACATGTGTGGGACCCGGGCCGGATCGTGGTGGCGGCGCTGCGCGCGCTGGGGCCGGATGTGACGGCGCCGAAGCTGCGGGCCTACCTGGCCGCGCAGACGGATTTCGCCGGTGTGAGCGGGATCTACAATTTCGAGAAAGTTCCCCAGCGCGGCCTGGATCAATCCAGCACGCTCGTTGTGCGCTGGGACGGGGCGACGGAAAGCTGGGTGGTGATCACCAAACCCGGCGGCGCGCCGCTGTGACCATTCACCGGGTTTTGCTTCTTTTTCTCAAAAAAAGAAGGGCTCGTTTCTGCGTTGGGAGTGTTCCATGAAGTTCGGCGTGCAGTTCTTTCCCGAGGTTTCGCCGGAGCAAAAATCGGCGGCGCAATATTACGCCGAGAGCCTCGATATCGCCGCCGAGGCGGAGGGACTGGGATTCACCCATGCCCGGATCGTCGAGCATTATTTCCATCCTTATGGCGGCTACAGCCCCAATCCGGTGGTGTTTCTCGCGGCGCTGTCGCAGCGGACGAAAAGGATGCGCATGATCACCGGGGCGATTTTGCCGGTGTTCGGGCATCCGCTGAAGCAGGCGGGCGAGATTGCGATGCTGGACGGGTTGAGCAATGGGCGGCTCGATGTGGGGATGGCGCGGGCGTTTCTGCCGCATGAGTTCCGGCATTTCGGCGTGTCGCTCGACGAGTCGATCGCCCGGTATCGCGAGGGGATGGAGCAGATCGCGCTGTTGCTGGAACAGGAGAATGTGAGTTCGGCGGGGCAGTTCCATAGTTTCGAGGGCGTGACGTCGCTGCCCAGGCCGACGCAGCTGCCGCGGCCGCGATTCTATGTGGCGGCGACGCAGACGCAGGAGAGTTTCGAATATGCGGGGCGCAACGGGCATCTGTTGATGGCGATCCCGATCAGCCCGAAGATTCGTGAGCTGATCGAGATCTATCGCGATTGCTGGCGGCAGGCGGGGCATCCGGGCGACGGCGAGGTGATGCTGGCGTTCCACATGTTCTGCGATGCGGACGGCCACCGTGCGCGCGATGTGGCGCGGCAGCCGTTCAACAATTATTTCGCTGCATTGTCGGCCGCGACGGCGCCGTGGGCGGAGGGGTTGGCCTCGAAGGATTATCCTGGCTACGACAAGAAGGCCGCGATGCGGCAGAAGATCACCCTGGAGGCGCAGATCGAGGGCGGTGGGGCCTGGATCGGCACGCCGGCGGAGATCCGCGCGGCGATCGCGCGGGCGCGCGAGGTGTATGGGCCGTTCGAGCATGCCTCGGTGCAGATCAATTTCTCCGATCTTGATGTCGGGCTCGCGCAGGCCTCGATGCGGCTGTTCGCCGCCGAGGTGATGCCGCATTTCACCGAGGCCTGAATGACGCGGGTTCGCTATGTTGAAGGCGAGACCAGCGAGATCGCGCCGCTGGTGCAGCGCATTCGGGCGGGCCGGGGGTCGTTGCTCAAGCTCTACAAGGTGCTGCTGCACAGCCCGGCGGTGGCGGAGACCTGGCTGAACCATATCAGCGCGCTGCGCACCGGCACATATCTGTCTGGGCGGCTGCGCGAACTGGTGATCGTGCGCGTGGCGCATCTGACGGGCACCGCGTATGTGCTGAAGCAGCACGTTCCCCTGATGGCCGAGGCGGAGGGGGTGAGTGCCGCGGAGTGCGCGGGGCTGGCGGACTGGCCGGCGATGACCACGCTGAGCCCGGCCGAGCGGGCGGCGTTGGCCTATGCGGATGCGATGACGCTGGCGGTGCGGGTGCCTGTGGCGGTGCATGACGCGCTGGTGCCGTTTTTCGGCGATCGCGCGCGGGTGGAGCTATCGGTGCTGGTGGCGTCCTACAACATGCATGTGCGCGTGGTGCAGGCGCTGGACATTGATGTTGAGTAGATCATCTCCGACATGATGGGGCCACTTGCCTGACGCGGCGCGTCGGATTGCATGCGGTGATCCGCGCGCCGATAGTGCGCGCCGAAACGGTGATCGGGGTTGTCGGCGATGGTGGGGCAAGGCGACGTGGAGCGGTTGACCCGGTGTGGCATGCTGCTCCGGCCGCGGCCGCGCTGGGTTTTGCTTCTGCTTTCGGCGGCAATTGGCCTGGCCTATGTGCTGGCGAGTTTTGACCACGCGTTCCTGAGCGGCACCGGGTCGTTCTGGGATAACCCGCTGGGCGCCTGGCTGAATGATCCCGCCGACAGCCAGATCAGCGTCGACCTGTTGGCGTTGCTGACCGCCTATTTCTCCTATGCTCATGCCCCGTGGGCATATCCGTTGTTTCTGGTTCCCACGCTCGGGCCGCCGCCGGGGGCGAGCGGCATGTTCCTTGGCATTATTCCGATTGTGGCGCTGCTGGGTAAGATGGTGACGCATCTCACCGGCGCGATGGTCAATCCCTATGGCGTCTGGGTTGCGGCGGCATTCGTGCTCAATGCGGTCTGCGCGACCTTGGTCATGATCGAGTTGGGCGAGGCGAGCCTGATCGCGTGTGTGGCGGCGAGTGTGCTGGCGATCTCATCGCCGCAATTTCTGCACCGCTTCGGCCATATGGAATTGCTGGGCCAGTTCGTCGTGGTCGCGGCACTCTGGCTGTATCTGCGCGATCGCGTCACCGCGGGGTGGCGGACAATCGCGCTGCGCTGGACTGCGCTTTTGGCGGTGACCTCGTGGATCGGTGTCTATCTGTTCGTGATGGTTGGGCTTGTCTATGGGGCATCCTGGCTGGACCGGTGGCGCCGCAGCGCCGGTCGCCCGTGGGTGCGATGGGGCGAACCGCTGTGCGTCGCGGTGACGGTTTTGGCGGTGCTGATTTTCTCCGGATATCTGGGGGTCGGTCAATCGAAGCCATGGGGGTGGGGGTTCGGCTATTTCTCGATGAATCTGGCCTCACCCTTCTGGCCGCAGCGGAGCGGTCTGTTCCCGACCATGTGGCCGATCGTCGCTGGCACGGGCGGACAATATGAGGGATTCAACTATCTCGGTGCCGGTGGGGTGCTGCTGTTCGTGCTGGCACTGGTGCGCGATCGCGCCGGCATCGTTGCGTGGCTGCGGGCCCGACGCGGGTTTGTCGCGCTGCTCGTGTTCTGCACTTTGTTCGCGCTGTCAAATCGGATTTATTTTTTCAACTGGCTCGTGCTGAACTATAATTTTTCCGATTATCTGACGTCGGCATTGGGCATATTCCGCAGCTCCGGGCGGTTTTTCTGGCCGGTCTATTACGTGATGTTGCTGGGTGGGCTGGCGTTGGCGTTGCGACACGGATCGGCGACGGCCCGCATCGCCACGCTGGGTCTGGTTTGCGTGTTGCAATTGATCGACACCGAGCCGCTCCGTGCGCGGATGGGGACGCTGACAGAGGCCGGCGCGCCGATGTCGATCGCACGGTCGGAATGGCTGCCGCGGCTGGAGCGCGCCCGCAGAATCGTGATCACGCCGACCTATCTGTGCACCGGCCGGGCGCTGGGCGGCACGGTGAAAGGCGAGCAGATCAATATGGAATTGAGCATGTTGGCCAGCATCGTCGGCCGGCCCAACAATTCCATCTACAACCCGCGTGGCCGTGCCGATTGTGGCGCGGAGGCGAACGAGGTGCTGCGCGGGCCGTGGCAGGACGACGTGCTGTATGTGATGATCGCCGACGTGAAGGGCAGCCTGGACCCTGGGTTCAGGCCACCCGGACTGCATTGCGAGGCGTTCAGTTCAGGCGAATGGTGCCTCGGCCGGGCCAACTGATCAGGCCGAGGCGCGTAGGGGGGGATGGTGGGCGCGACAGGGATTGAACCTGTGACCCCCGCCGTGTGAAGGCGAAAACCGGAAAAGGCTTGCAAAGTTTCAAGAATTTTTTTGTTGAATTATCAAATACCTGCGCGGTTTTTTGACCGAAGCCGCATCGTCTCGATCTGCTCAAACCGGACAAGATCGGACGAATTTGGACCTGGTTTGCGGGTCGGTTTCGGCAAAATCTGGGCAGTGTGATTCAGGCCACCGCCGCCACCAGGGCGGCCATGTGTTTTTGCTGGTGCAGGATGTATTCGGGGATCATCCGCGTGCTGCTCCAGCCCAGCACGCCCATCAGGCCGGATGCGTCGGCGCCGGCGAGGGAGAGGCGGCGGGCGAAGTCATGCCGGAAATCGTGCAGGCGGAAGCCCTCGATGCCGGCGCGGGCGCAGGCAGTGCTGTGAGCCTGGGCGAGCGGGTTGCCGCCAACGCCCTTGGTATTGGCGTAGGGCACGCCGCGCGCGCTGATGAACACATGCCCGCGCGTGGGCTGCCCGGCCGCGCTCCAGAGGCCGAACAGCAGCGCATCCACTTTTGGGTGCATCGGCACCGCGCGGATCGTGCCGCCGGTTTTTTCAGATCGGATGAACAGCACGCCAGGGGGCGAACGTCCGAACGACACCTGCGACCAGTCGAGCTGCAGTGCCTCCTGGGTGCGCAGGCCGGCATAGGCCAGCAGCAGCACGGGGCAAGCGGCGTGTGGGTTGTATGCGGCGAGCATCCGGCGCAGCTCGTCATCGGACAGCATGGCCTCGCGCCGTGTGGGCTTGAAGCGCACCGGCGGCAGCTTCGGCGGGTCAGACAGGCCGAGCGCCTGGCAGCCGGCGCGCAGGCCGGCGCGGAGGCTGTTCTGCCAGCGCTTGGCTGTGGCGGGCGACCATGTGGGATTGTCGGCGAGAAGCTGCGCCCAGGCTGCTGCGGCGTCGGTGATCAGCCGATCCCCCACCAGATCGTTGATCGCGGCGATCTTCACCAGATCATACTTGGCCAGCCCGCCGGGGCGGCCGAGATAGGCGGCCAGCGCCTCGGCAATGGTGGCTAGGCGCGCCCGCCCCGCAGGGCCGTCAGTGATGGCCTGGGCGACGCGGCGCGCTTCGGCTTGTGCAACAGCGTCTGCAGCGTCGCGTCCAGTCTGGCCTGTGCTGAATTCTGAGATCGGGACGCTTTGACGCCCGACGCGGACGGTGCCGCGGGCATACCAGATCGCGCCACGACGGCGGAGGTGCAGGGGCATGTGTGGGCCTCGATGAGTCGTTGAGCCTCGGCCGGGGTGAACATCACCCGCCGGCCGAATTTAACCTGGTTGATCTCCGGATGCAGCGCCAGCACCCGGCGCAAATGACGTTCCGACATGTTGACCATTCGGGCAAGCTCGGCCCGCGGGATGAGGCGGATGACAGGGTCAGTCATCGCTCAGCCGGTCAGGCGTCGGCATGTGAACTCTCCATCTGACGCAAGGCCGCGCGCAGTTTTTTGATTGTATTCTCGCGCGCCTCGTCTGGTGTGCAATCCTCTGGCTGCTCGCCGCGGATGCAATCAAGCGCCTGCTCCAACGCCTCCCGCACCGGGTCGGTCGGGCGGACTACCTGCAGCCCCTTGTGAGCAATTCGACGGATCACGTGGACCTCGACCTCGACCAGCTCGGTATCGTCGTCGTCGTGGCTGCCGGTGATGGCGCGGATCGCCGACGCCTCCGTGTCGTGCATTGATGCGACATTCATGCTGCCGTCGGTGTACAGGCGGGCAAATCTGACGCTGCGCCCGGTGGTTTTCTGAATGTCGTCGGTCATGGCAGGGAGGCCCTAGCACGCCACCCTGCGACGAACGCCACGCGGATCAACGCGCGGTCATGGTCTGGCATCGACGAGAAGGCGGAATTGGCAGAGTAGGTGCGCCAGGCGTCACCGAACTCGCTATAATCCGCTGCGGCCTTCGCCGTTTCAAAGATCGCGCGGCCCCATTCGCCGTGCTGCTTGATGGGGTGATCGCGCCAATAGGCGGCTTTCGCTTCCACCGCAATTTCCGCATCTGCGCATTTCTTGCATCCGGCCGCGGTGGTTCGGTCGCATGTGCAGGGCCACGGGAGCGCCCAAAGCAGCGCCGTGGTTTCGGGGTTGGTCACTTGCTGATGATCTCCTGTTCCAACGATCGCGCCGCAGATGTCGCACGTCTCGCCGGGCTGAATGTGACACTCCCCGCACGGCGCCCCTCCGACGTTGGGCTGCGGCTGCGGAAAAGGATCGGTGGTTTTGTCAGTCATCATGCAAACCCCTTTGGCTGCCAGCCAGGCGGCCGGCTACGTGCCAGCGCAAGCTCATCTTGCGTCATTTCGTTTGGATCGGTGTCGCCACCCCGCAGCGGCCATCCACGCAGGAAATCATCCAGTGAGCGCAAATCGTCGTCGGTCGGAATGCCGGTCAGCATCACGAGCAAAGCGCGCGGCTCATCTGCTACTCGGCCAACTCCCCGGACACGTAACCCCGCGTTGCCATCCATCGTTTCGCGGATCGTGCGCAGCACATTGTCGGCCCAATAGCTGGAGTCTGGGTCGTTGAACGCTTCATAGATACGGCGCAGCTTTTCCTCTGCCTCAAATCGGCCGATCTGGTGCGGGGTGATGGTTTTCTGTGTGTCGGTCATGGTGTTATCTCCTGCACTATCCCACAGCTATAGTCTGGCCGTATGCGGATTTGAGGTGTGTGCGGCCCGATCTTTTTTAGGGAATTATATATTTGACTCCCTATGCCTGTCACAGAGTGCAAACCCGACAGGCGCCACTTTGACGGATCGGGTTAATCTCGCGCTCGACAGATTTCGGTATGCGACCGCCTTCGAACGCGTCGCGCAAGCCTTTCATGCTCACAGGCCATGTGTCACGCCCTGGCGAGCGGAAGGTGGCGTTGCGCTCGGCTTCGATTGCCTCCCCCTCAAGCCAACCGTCGATATCGTCGGACCAAAACAGATACCATTCGCCGATGCGCTGGTGGAAGCACCACTTGCAGTCCGTCCGTCGTGGGATTGTGACGCTGCGAGTGTCCAGATAGGACCACACATCAGCCTCCGTCATACCCCACTCCCGCAACGGAAATCGCATGGTGACGCCCGGAATATCACCATAGGCGCCTCCGGCGCGGCCTTCTTCATCGGCTCGCAACCCGACGTAAGAGGTGATCGGCGTGTTCAAGGCCAGAAATGCTCGATACGGCTCTATTTTCAAGATTCGTGTGCAGAACCGAGCCCGAAAATTCGGGATCATCTGTTGTTCGGTTATGACACCCTTCAACCCACCCGGATGCATGACCGGACGGACAGGCGAGCCGAGAAGATCACCCAACTTGCGCCAGTGGGCAAACATCGCTTCCGGCTCGTTGCCAGTTGGCGTGCAGAGAAACAGATAGTCACGTGGCTCACGCTCCGTCAGCATCAAGGCGAGGCATGTGCTATCCTTTCCGCCGGACAAAGCCACGACGTGTTTTTCAACGGGCATCCGTCTTCTCCTGGCTTGGATCGGTGGCTTTGGGTTCGTCACTCGGCATCGTCCGCGCCGTCATCGTCAAAGTCGCGCAGATAATCGGCCCACAGCACGGCCGGCCCCCGCGCGGTGAAGTCGGCGCACTCGGGCACCCACTTGCTGGCTTGACCCGCCAGCGCCTCACGCAGTTTTCCGGCCGGCAGCGTGTGCTTGATTGGCCCGTCGGCCTGATGCTCGGCGACCTCGGCAAGCAGGGTCTTGCTGCACTGGGCGAGGAAATCGGGCGTGTCGAAGCGGTCAAGTTCCGTTTCCGCGTCGATCGCGCGGCCGACCCACTCGGCGGCTGCGCCGCTCGCCGAACTGTAGCTGCCCTCATTGCCGTGGCTGCAACTCAGGATGATGCGCAGCGCGTTGCCCACCAATGCTGTAAGGTCCGTCGGCGTGCGGTGGATGATCTCGCCGCTCTCATCAACGAAAGATGCCACGAGGCGGCGCAGATGATCGTGCTCAACCTCGCCGCGCACCAGATCGCGGCGTGTGGTGATGGGGCGGTGCTTCATGGCGATTTGCGCATCATCGGCGCGTATGTCGATAACGCCCACGTCATCAACGCGATCTCGGTCTTGAGATCGGCGATCGGCGTTTCGAGTTCGACCACGTGGGGCTCGGCAATTTCTTCGAGCGTATCGCGGATCGGCTCAAACACGTCGGCGTCGGTCTCTTGCAGCTGGCAATGGGACGACAAACGCTCATCGAGCGTCTGCTCGTGGTGTTCGAGGCTGCGTGCAAGCAGCGCTTTGATCCGCGCCAGCAGCGACATGCCCGCCCCCGCCCGATCGCTCACGACACGAACATCCCTGGTGCACCGCAGGCGAGGCTCGACCTAGGGGTGAGGATCGCGACGTTGCCGATCCCGTCAGCCGGATAGGCGAAGCCGACCGGCACGATCACCGGGT
>CAIVDX010000691.1 GCA_903904805.1 uncultured Rhodospirillales bacterium | reverse complement strand
TTCATCTTGGGCATTTTGTACTCCTCTGATGATCCTGCCGGCCGAGAGTGGCCACAGCAGGTGCGGCGGACGGGCATGCCCATTTTCAGGCCCGGCGCGCACGCGAAGGGCGGCGGTATAGCGGGCGGGCCTGATTGGCGCAACGGGCGAGGACACTGTATCACGGCTTTGAGAGTTGGGGGGCAGCCATGCGATTGGGTGATCAGCGCGAAAGCAGCAACATCGAGGACCGTCGCGGCATCTCGATGGGAGGCGCGGCCGGCATCGGTGGCATCGGCACGGTGGTCATCATCGTGATCTCGATGCTGCTCGGCGTCGATCCCTCGATGCTGCTCGGCCTGGCGAACGGCGTGAGCCAGGCCACCGGCTCGCAGAGCCAGGCCTCCCGCCCGGCGGACCCGAACGACCCGCAGGTGAAATTCGTCGCTCAGGTGCTGGGCAGCACCGAGGATGTGTGGGGGCAGCTGTTCCGCTCGGTTGGCCGGCAATACAGGGCACCGAAGCTGGTGCTGTTCAGCGGGGTGGTGCAGAGCGCCTGCGGCACCGCGCAGGCGGCGTCCGGCCCGTTCTATTGCCCGGGCGACCAGCAGCTTTATCTCGACACCAGCTTTTTCTCCGAGCTCAGCGGCAAGCTGGGCGCGAAGGGCGACCTGCCGCGCGCCTATGTGATTGCGCATGAGGTGGGTCACCATGTGCAGACGCTGCTGGGCACCACCGCCCAGGTGGAGGCGGCGCGCCGGCGTGGGCAGGAAGCCGGTCGCGTGGCCGGGCTGCTGATGGAGCTGCAGGCCGATTGCTATGCCGGTTTGTGGGCCAAGCAGGCCGATCTGCAGCGCGGCATTCTGGAGGCCAATGATGTCGAGCAGGGGTTGAACGCCGCGGCCGCCATCGGCGATGACCGTCTGCAGAAGATGTCGCGCGGCTATGCGGTGCCGGACAGCTTCACCCATGGCAGCTCCGCCCAGCGCGTGCGCTGGTTCCGCCAGGGGCTGACCACCGGCGATCCTGCCACCTGCGACACCTTCAAGGACCCCAATCCCTAAGTCGGACGCGGAACTGCCATCGATGGCGCGGCGCTATCACGCGCGCCCGCGAGACCATATAAGCCGCTGATGTCCACACGCGTGCCATTCTGGAAGATGCAGGGGGCCGGGAACGATTTCGTCGTTCTCGATGACCGGGCGCGCCAGCTCGATCTCTCCGAGGAGCAGATCCGGCATCTGTGCGACCGTCGCCTGGGCATTGGCTGCGACCAGCTGATCATCCTGCGCCCGTCCGATATGGCGGATGTGTGGATGCTGATCTTCAATCCCGATGGGTCGGAGGCCGGCGCCTGCGGCAATGCCACGCGCTGTGTGGCGGAGCTGCTCTATCGCGAGAGTGGCGATGAGCGTTTCACCATTCAGACCATCTCCGGCCTGCTGCCAAGCTGGCGCGCGGGCGAGGCGATCACCGTCGATATGGGTGCCCCGCGGCTCGACTGGGCCGAGGTGCCGCTCGCCGGGCCGGCCGACACGCTGCATCTGGCACTGTCCGCCGGCCCGCTTGCCGACCCCGCCGCACTCTCGATGGGCAACCCGCATGCGACGTTTTTCGTGCCCGATGTGGCGGCCATCGACATCGAGGCGGTGGGCCCCGAGCTGGAATTCGACCCGATCTTCCCCGCCCGGGCCAATATCGGCGTCGCGCAGATCCTCGGCACTGACAGCATTCGGCTGCGGGTGTGGGAACGCGGCGCGGGCCTGACGCTTGCCTGCGGGTCCGGCGCCTGCGCGGCGTTGGTGAACGCCGCGCGCCGGGGCCTGACCGGCCGCACCGCCCGCATGATCCTCGATGGCGGCGTGCTGAGCATCAGCTGGCGCGAGGACAACCATGTGCTGATGACCGGCCCGGCCGCCCTCAGCTACACCGGCGACATCCTGCTATGACCGGCCCCGCCTCCGGCACGACCAGCCCCGAGCGCGCCTTCGGCACGACCAGCCCCGAGCGCGCCTTCGGCACGACGAGCCCCAAGCCCGCCTCCGGCACGACGAGCGCCGAACTGGTCACGTTCGGCTGCCGGCTCAACACGTGGGAGAGCGAGGTGTTCCGCGGCCACACCGCCGGATTGGCCGACACGGTGGTGGTGAACACCTGCGCCGTCACC
>CAIVDX010000690.1 GCA_903904805.1 uncultured Rhodospirillales bacterium | reverse complement strand
CGGCGGATTTCGGCAATCGTATCCATGTAAAACACCCCAGACTCTCCCGCGTAAACGCCGGAGGATCGCACGGACCAGGGTGGAAACTATTGGACGCTGTTTACCCCCGGAATCTGGAAAGGTTTGCACGCTGTTTTGCAGTCACGCCGGCAGCAGCGGCGGTAACCAGCGCAACGATGCCTGCAATGATCGGAATCGGGATCGGCATGAGAATGACTCTGTCGGACGGCGACTGCATGAGCAAGGTGCGCCGGCTCTGCGCATCCCCGGTCAAAGGATGAGATCGACATTTCGACACGTCGCCTATATTGACATGTCGCTTTGCGTGATATCTAACCTCCCCATGATCGCCACCGAGCCATCCCTCTCCGATCTGGCCGCCGCCTCTGGCATCGAAGCGCGGACCATTCGCTCGTGGGTCGCGCAGGGCCTGCTTCCCGCGCCCCTGACCCGCGGCCCCGCAGCCCGCTACCCCGCCGATACTCTCGAACGGGTTCTGGCCATCCGCGCCATGCGGGATGCTCTCGGAATACCTCTGGCCGAGATCCGCAAGGAACTCCTGGTCGCAAGCCCGGATCAGATCCGCGCCTACGCCAGCCGTATGCCGGGCTCGGCGCTGGAGGCCGCGCCGCCACCAGCAGCATCGAGCGCCCTCGATTACATCAGCGCCCTCCGTTCCCGACCCAGCGTGGCCTCCAAACCACCCCCACCTGCGGCCGCGCCAATGGCCGCATCGCCGCTGCAGGGCTTCGACGCGCTGGAGCACCGTCTCGGCCAGGGCCGTGCCGAGCCTGCCCGCAAGGCGCGTGCGGAGGACTGGCTCCGCATCCCCATCACCCCCGACGTCGAACTCACCGTCCGCGCCCCGCTCGATGCCGAGCAGCGGGTCCGGCTGGAGCGCTGCGCCGACCTGATCCGCGACATTCTGCTTGGGAGAGACCGATGACCAACAATACGCTCACGCTCACCGCCGGTCTCGACCGCACCCGCGCCTGGGAGGAAGGCGGCTCGGTCCGCTACCTCGTCGCCGAGCTCGCGGCCGAAGGTGCGACGACGCCGCGTACCGAGGTGCCTGCGCTGAACCTGGCGCTCGCCATCGATGTCTCCGGCAGCATGGCCGGCGACAAGATCGACGCGGCGCGTCGCGCGGCCCGTGCGGTGGCAGAGGCGCTGACCGAGCGCGACCGCCTCAGCATCATCGCCTTCGACAGCACGGCCGAACTGCTTCTCGACGTCCGCCCGATGGACCGTGCAGGTCGTGCCGCGGCCATCACCGCCATCGCCGGCCTTGCAGAGCGCGGCGGCACGAACCTGTTCGACGGCTGGCTGCTGGCCGCTGAGCGGGTGGCGGTCGCCATGGCAGCGGCACCACAGGCATCGCACCGCGTGCTGCTGCTGTCCGACGGCCAGGCGAATGAGGGCGTGACCGAGCGCGAGGAAATTGCGCGCCACGCCGGCGCCCTGCTGGAACGCGGGGTCGTCACCTCCGCGCTCGGCATTGGCAATGGCTATGACGAGGAGCTGCTGGGCGCCATCGCTGAGGCGGGCGGCGGCAACCTGCACGACGCCGAGCACGCGCCCGAGATCGGCGAAGTCGTTCTGGGCGAGTTGCAGGCGGGCCGCGCCGCCCTGGTCGAGCGCGTGACCCTGCGCGTCACCGTGCCGGCCAACCTGCGGGCGGAAGTGGTCGGCGCCTGGGCGCACGCCGCCCTGCCGGGCGTGATCGAGGTGATGGTCGGCAGCCTGATGCCGGACCAGACCAAGCGCGTGGTCTTTCGCCTCCATTGCCCGTCCGGCGCCCCAGGTACGGCCATCCTGCTCGGTGTTTCGGCTGGCGGCGCATCACCGGATGGCGGCGATGCGATCGACGCACGCCCGGTCGAGGTCGAACTGCGGCTGGCGCGCGGTTCCGAGAACAACGCCCAGCCGCGCGACGCTGCCCGCGGCCTTGCTGTCGTCCAGGCCTGGCAGGCAGAAGCGCTGCGCCGCGCCGTGCGGATGAACCGCGAGGGCGACCGCCGGGCGGCCAAGCACTTCCTGGAGCGTGAGCTGCGCTGGATGGAGCCGTATGCACGCGGGATTCCCGGCACCGAGACGCTGCTGGCGGAACTGATCCTGGTGCAGCGCCGGGTCAGTGAGGAATGGGACGAGCGGACCCGCAAGGAGGTCTATGCGGCCTCCTATAAGTCGTCGCGGTCCGAGCGGGACCTGCGCGCGGCGCCGCGCGCCACGCTCACCGAGCGGTTTCGGTCACCGCCAAAGTCGCCCTGAACCGTCCCCGGTCCCCTCTCGCGCAGGCTTCGCCATCGATGACCACGCTCGCCGACCTTCCTGGCCTGCTCCAACCCGTCATCGCCATGGCGGAGTCGGCGGGGCGACTGCTTGCGGCAGAGTTCGCGCGGCCTGACGGACCGCGTGGCGCCGGCAGTCATGCGGATGTGGATGACGAGATCGAGGTGATGCTGCGCGAGCAGTTGCTGGCGCTGCTGCCCGCTCGATGGCTGGGTGAGGAAACGGGCGAGAAGGCCGGGCCCGGAGGCGCCTGGTGCTGGCTGGTCGATCCACATGACGGCACCAGCGCGTTCCTCGATGGGCATCGCGGCTCGGCTGTGTCCATCGCGCTGCTCCGCGAGGGGGTGCCGGTGCTGGGCGTCGTGCATGCCCCGCTCTCGCCCGATCGTGGCGCGGATACGATCGCCTGGGCGGAGGGGCTCGATCATCTGCTGCGCAACGAAGCACGGGTCGCGCCGTGCCTAGCCAAGGGCGCGCTGTCAGCGGGATCGATCGTTTTCGTTAGCCAGGCCGCGCCCGAATGGCCCATCGGCAACGCACAGGCGGTGGCCCCGGCACGCTTCCTCGCGCTGCCCTCGATCGCCTATCGGCTGGCGCGCGCGGCGGTGGGCGACGGCGTGGCGGCGGTCTCGCTCAACAGCCCCTGCGGCTGGGACTATGCGGCGGGTCATGCCTTGCTCCGCGGCGCCGGTGGCGTGCTGCTCGATGAAGCGGCGCGAGAGGTGACCTACACGGTGGACGGTCGCAGCGGCACGCGGCGCTGCTTCGGAGGTGCTCCTGTCCCAGCCCGTGCACTCGCGGCACGGGATTGGGGCATGGTCCGCAACGGGCGGCGCCAACCGCATCGGATCGCGCTTGGATGGCCCCGCATGCGTGAAGGCGTTGCGCTGGATCGTGCCATTGGCTGCCTGCTCGGACAGGTGGTGGGGGACTCCCTCGGGTCGCTGGTTGAGTTCCGATCGGCACAGGACATCGCACGCGAATATCCAGACGGCGTTCGTGATCTCGCTGACGGCGGGACCTGGAACACCATCGCCGGGCAACCGACCGATGACAGCGAGCTTGCGCTCGACCTCGCGCGCGCGCTGGTGAGCCAGACGTCCTGGTCATCCGAGGCGGTAGCCGCGGCTTATGCTGGCTGGTACGCCTCGCGGCCCTTCGACGTCGGCGGCACCACGCGCCAGGCGCTGTCCGCCGCCGCGGCCGCCGCGGCCGCACAGGACAAGG
>CAIVDX010000689.1 GCA_903904805.1 uncultured Rhodospirillales bacterium | reverse complement strand
TCACCGTGCCGCCGGTGGGCGTGTGGGTGATGTCGGTTCGCAGGCCGAGCAGTTCGGTCAGCATGCGTTCCAGCGCGATCGTGTCGCTGTCCTTTTTGGTGTCGTGCGGCTGTGTCGCGGCTTTGGGTTTGCTGGCTTCCGCGGCCAGCGCCTCGGTCTGGCGGACATTGAGGCCTTTGCTGATGACGGTGAGCAGCGCCTTTTCCGGTTCCGGATGGTTGAACAGGGCGCGGGCGTGGCCGGCGCTCAGGGTGCCGTTGCGCAGCTCGGTCTGCAGCGGGGCGGGCAGGTTCAGCAGCCGCGTCATGTTGGAGACGTGGCTGCGGGTCTTGCCGACCGCGGCGGCCATGCGTTCCTGGGTCAGGCCGAATTCGGTCATCAGGCGGCGATAGCCTTCGGCCTCTTCCAGCGGGTTGAGGTCTTCGCGCTGGAGGTTTTCCACCAGGCCGGCGGCCAGGCTGTCGGTGTCGGACAGATCGCGGACGAGCACGGGAACCTCGTGCAGCGCGGCGAGTTGGCTGGCGCGCCAGCGGCGTTCGCCGGCGATGATCTGGTAGCGGCCGGGGGCGGTGGGGTGCGGGCGGGCGAGCAGGGGCTGCAGCACGCCCTGCTGGCGGATGGAGTCGGCAAGCTCCTGCAGCGGTGTGGGGTCCATCGTCAGGCGCGGCTGGAACGGGCCGGGCTCCAGCGCCTCGATCGGCAGGGTGGAGATGCCGGCCGGGCGCGCGGTGGGGGCGTCCCCGAGCAGGGCGGCGAGGCCGCGGCCCAGGCGCGGCGGCGCGGAACGGGGGGTGACTTCCTTGGCACTCATTGGGGCGCGCTCAACTGGGTTGGCCTGGCTGGCGGGAGGGGGCGCGCTCGCGCCTGAGGAGTTCCTGCGCCAGCTCGATATAGGCGAGCGCGCCGGGCGAGCGCATGTCGTAGAGCAGTACCGGCTTGCCGTGGCTCGGCGCCTCGGACACGCGGACATTGCGGGGGATGACGGTGTCATAGACGTCGGAGCCGAAGAAGGCGCGGGTGTCGGATGCGACGGCGTCGGAGAGGTTGTTGCGACGGTCATGCATGGTCAGCACGATGCCCTCGATGCGCAGGGCCGGGTTCAGGCCGCGCCTGACGGCCTCGACGGTGCGCACCAGCGCGGTGATGCCCTCCAGCGCGAAGAATTCGCATTGCAGCGGCACCAGCACGGCATCGGACGCCACGAGGGCGTTCAGCGTGAGAAGGCCCAGGCTCGGCGGGCAGTCGATGATCACATAATCGAAGATCTGGCCGGCCAGGGCGGCGTGCAGGGCCTCGCGCAGCCGGTATTCGCGGCGCTCGGCGTCGACCAGCTCGATCTCGGCGCCGACCAGATCGCCCTCGGCGGGGATCAAGGTGAGGCCGGGGACGATGGTGGCGGTGCTGATATCCGCCAGCGTCGCATCGGTGCTCAGCAGGGCGTAGCTCCCGGCGGGGCGGTTGGCGCGGTCGCAGCCCATGCCGGTGGAGGCGTTGCCTTGCGGGTCGAGGTCGATCAGCAGCACGGCCTGGCCGGCGGCGGCGAGTGCCGTTGCCAGGTTCACGGCGGTGGTGGTTTTGCCCACGCCGCCTTTCTGGTTGGCGACGGAGATGATGCGCCGCGCGCCGCGGTTGGCGTGCCGAGCGGTCTGGCTCAGGGTCTCGTCAAGGGGCGCTGGGGGCACGCTGCAACTCGGTGATGTCGAGGATGGCGGCAGCCGGGTCGGTGCCGGAGGGATGCTCTGTGACCCGCATCTGCCACCGGGCTTTGGCCGCCGTCAATTCTGTTGCGTGAGACTGGCCTTTTGGCAACAGCAATTGGCCTGACGGGGCGAGATGCGGGGCGGCGAGGTCGAGAAGTTTCGGCAGCGCGGCGAGCGCGCGGGCGGTGATCAGCGGCGCGGGCGCGGTTTGGGCGGCCTCGATGCGGCTGTTCAGCACGCTGACGGGGGCGGACGTGGCGCGGGCGGCCTCACGCAGGAAGGCGCATTTGCGGGCGTCGGACTCGATCAGGGTGAAGGGAATGGCGGTAGCGATGGCGAGCACCAGGCCGGGCAGGCCGCCGCCGGAGCCCAGGTCGATCGCGTGGGAGGGGGTGCCGCGAATCAGCGGGATGAGCTGCAGGGAGTCGGCGATGTGGCGCGGCCAGATCACGGCGCGGTCATTGCTGGAGATCAGGTTGATGCGGCTGGTCCAGCGCGCCAGCAGCTCGGCGTAGATGTC
>CAIVDX010000688.1 GCA_903904805.1 uncultured Rhodospirillales bacterium | reverse complement strand
TTGTTGGTTTGGATCTGTGCTGCTGCTGCCTGCGGTGTTCCACAGTTGGCAGCCGCGCAGAGCGACAGGCTACCCGTTCACGCCGGGATCAGTCACATCCCGATAGGTCTGCAGCACCTGGTTGTCGATCACGCCGTTGCGCTGCTCGACCTTCAGGATGTAGGCGCTGTTCACCACATTGTGGGTGACCGGGTCGAAGCGGAACGGGCCGCGCGGCGCCTCCAGATTCACCCCGATCAGCGCCTCGGCGAAGCGGTCATTGTCGGCAAAGTTGCCGCCGCCCTTTTCCAGAGCCGCGGCGAGCACCTGGGCAACAACATAGCCGTATTCAGAGGAAAATGAGGGGCGCCGCCCGGTGGCGGCCTTGAAGCCGGCGACGAAGCGCTTGTTGACCTCGGTGTCGAGTGCCGAGCTGTAATGCAGGCATGTGGTCACCCCCAACGCCGCCGGGCCCATCGCATCGAGCAGCTCGGGATCGGTGAGGAAGCCCGGGCCGCTGAGCGGCAGGACCTGCTTCAGGCCGAACTGCTCATATTGCTGCACGAAGGCGATCGAGTCCGCGCCGGTGAAGAAGGCGTAGAGAAAATCCGCTTTCTGTGCCTTGAGATCGGCGAAATAGGCGGAGAAATCCTTGGTGCCGAGCGGCGGGTAGATCTCGCGCGCCACGCTGCCGCCCTTGGCGACGAAGGGCTGGCGGAATTCGGCCATGGTGTCGCGCCCGCCGGAATAATCCGAGGCCATCAGGATCGCGGTGCGGCCGAGATGGTCGGGCGCCCACTCGCCCATCGGATGGTTGGTCTGCCAGGTGCTGCAGGAGGTGCGGAACAGGTAGGGCGCGCGCTTCTCGCGCGTCAGGCCCGCCACCCCCGCGCCGGAGCAGATCCACATCGTGCCAGACTGCTTCAGGTAATCCGCCATCGCCAGCGCCACGCCGGAGCTGACCGGGCCGATGATGCAGTCCACCTTGTCATTCTCGACCAGCCGGCGGGTCTTCTGCAGACCCACCGGCGGTTTCATTTCGTCATCGGCGACCACCAGTTCGATCTTGCGCCCGCCCGGCGTCCAGCTGGTCTGGTCGAGAAACAGCTTGAAGCCATCGAGATGCGATTTGCCCTCGATCGCCTGCCCGGTGGTCATCGGCACCACCGCGCCCACCTTGAAGCTGCGGGCGCTGTCGGCACGAACGATGGCGGGTGCGGCGAGCACGGCCGCACCGGCCTGCAGAAGGGTTCGGCGGTAGAGGGTCATGCACTCACTCCGGGGTCGATGACGTTTTCAATGATCTCGATGGGCACGTTCTCAAGCTGGCCGTTGCGCTTCTCGACCTTGGTGATGTAGGCGCGGTTGATCACGTTGTGCGTGACCGGGTCGAAGCGGAAGGGGCCGCGCGGCGCCTCGAAATTCGCCGCCAGGATGGCCTTGCCGAAGGCGGCGCGGTCGTCGGATTTGCCGCCGGTGGCGTTGAGCGCGCTGGCGATCACCTGGGCGACGACATAGCCGTAATCGGCGGCGTAGTTCGCGCGCAGTCCCGTCTTTGCCTTGAAGTCGGCGACGAACTTCCTGTTCACCGCGCCATCATAGGCGGCGGTGTAGTGCAGGCAGCTGATCACACCCAGCGCGGCATCGCCCACCGCATCGAGCGCCTGCTCGTGCGAGGTGAAGCCGGAGCAGGCGAGCGGGATCGCCTGCTTCAGGCCGGACTGGTCATATTGTTGCAGAAAAGATACGGTATCGGAGCCGCTGAAGAAGACATAGACAAAGGCGGGCTTTGAGGATTTCACATCCGACAGGTAGGGCAGAAAATCCTTGTTGCCGAGCGGCGGATAGATTTCCTTGAGCACCTTGCCGCCCTTCGAGGTGAAGGCGGCGCGGAATTCGGCCATGGTGTCGCGCCCGCCGGCGAAGTCCGGCGCGATCAGCACCGCCTCCTTGCCCAGATGCTCGGCGGACCAGAAGCCGATCGGGCTGTTGGTCTGCCATGAGCTGCACGAGGTGCGGTAGAGATCGGGATAGCGCTTGTCGCGGGTCAGCGCGGCGAGGCCGGCGCCCGAACAGATCCAGATCGGGCCTGACTGTTTCACATAATCGAGGATCGCCACTGCGACACCCGAGCTGACCGGGCCGATCAGCAGATCGACATGGTCGTTCTCCACCAGGCGGCGGGCCTTCTGCAGACCCACCGGCGGTTTCATTTCGTCATCGGCCTTGATGATCTCGATCTTGCGGCCGCCGGCGGTCCAGTTGATCGAGTCCATGTAGAGGCCGAATCCGGCAAGCTGCGCCTCGCCCTCGATGGCCTGCCCGCCGGTGAGCGGCAGCAGCGCACCCACCTTGAAGGGAGCGGCCTGCGCGCGCGCGATCGAGGGCAACGCAAGGCCGGCGGCGGCGCTGGCCAGGGCGGTGCGGCGGGTGATGGTGGGGAGTGTGACGGCTTGTGCCATTTTGTTTCCTCCTTGTGTTGCCATCGGTTCAGACCGACAGATAATCCTTCAAGACGCTTTCGTTGCCTTCCAGCTCCGATGACGTTCCGGTGAAGACGATCTGGCCCTTGCTCAGCACATGATGCCGATCGGCGAGATCCAGCGCGGCGCGCAGATTCTGCTCGACGAGCAGGATCGCCAGCCCCTCGCGGCGAAGATCGGCGAGCACGCCGAGAATCTCGCGCACGATCATCGGCGCGAGCCCCTCGGAGGGTTCATCGAGCAGCAGCAGCGACGGGTTGAGCAGCAGGGCGCGCGCGATGGCGAGCATCTGCTGCTCGCCGCCGGAGAGCTGGCCGCCCCAATTGCCTTGCCGCTCGGCCAGGCGCGGGAAAATCGAAAAGATGCGGTCCAGCGTCCAGCCGCCGGCGCGCGCGAAGGTGGTGAGATTTTCACGCACGGTGAGCGAGGGGAAGATGCCGCGCTCCTGCGGCACAAAGCCGAAGCCCATCTTCGCCAGGCGATGCGGGCGCGCACCGCCCACCTCCTCGCCGCGGAAGCGGATATGGCCCGGCGCGGGGTTCAGATAGCCCATGATGGTGAGGATGGTGGTGGTCTTGCCGGCACCGTTGCGGCCGAGCAGCGAGACCACCTCACCCTCGCGCACCGTGAGGCTGACACCGTGCAGCACGTGGCTCTGGCCATAATAGGCGTTCACATCGGCAAGTTCGAGAAGGGCGGCGGTCAATGATGGGCTCCCAGATAGACCTCGCGCACGCGGCTGTCGGCCCGGATCTCCTCGGGCGTGCCGGTGGCGAGCACCTCGCCATAATGCAGCACGGTGATGCGATCAGCCACAGAGAAGACCACCTGCATGTCGTGCTCGATCATCACGATGGCGATGGAGCGCGGCAGTTCAGCGATCAGCGCGATCATGCGGCCGGTTTCGGCCGGTGACATGCCCGAGGTCGGCTCATCGAGCAGCAGCAAGGCGGGGTCGGTGGCGAGGGCGACGCCGATCTCAAGCTGGCGCTGCTCGCCATAGGAGAGCGTGCGCACGATGCGATGGCTCGCCGTGCCCAGATGCACCTGATCGAGAATCTCCTGCGTGCGCGTGGCAAGTGCGGCGCGCAGGCGGGCCGATGGCAGCGGGTTCCAGCCATTGCCGCGCACCGACTGCACGGCCAGATGCACGTTCTCGAACACCGAGAGATTGAAGAACAGATTGTTCTTCTGGAAGGTGCGGCCGATGCCGCGCCGGCAGATCTGGTCGGGGGTGAGGCCGTTGATCTGTTCGCCGCGCAGCAGGATGCGCCCGGTGGTGGGCTGCACCTGGCCGCCGATCTGGTGCAGCAGGCTGGTCTTGCCCGCGCCGTTCGGGCCGATGATCACGTGGCGTTCCTGCGCGTCGATCTCCAGGCAAACATCGCGGGTGACCACCAGCGAGCCGTAGGATTTGCGCAGATAATCGAGCTTCAGCAGAGGGGCGGTCATTGCTTGTCTCCGCGCAGATGGCGATCGAGCGTGCCGTAGATGCCGTCAGGGATGATCATCATGCACAGGATGAAGATGGCGCCCACAACGATCTGCCAGTGATCGGTGTAGGCGCTGATGAATTCCTTCAGCGCGAGAAACACGAAGGCGCCAACGGCGGGGCCGGCGAGCGTGCCGGCACCGCCCAGGATCACCATCAGGATCACATCGCCGGAATTGCCCCAGTCCAGCAGGTCGGTCGAGACGAAACCGTTATAGATGGCGAACACCACGCCGGCGAAACCGGCGACCAGCCCGCCCAGGATGAAGGCGGCGAGCTTGTAGCGGCGGACGGGATAGCCGATCGCCTGCATGCGCGCCTCGTTCTCGCGGATGCCGACAAAGACATGGCCGAGCGGGGCGCGCACGATATGGCGCAGGAAAAGGGCGGCGATCAGGAAGGCGACGAGGGCGAACATGTAGATCGCCATGGGCGCGTTCAGGCTCAGGCCGAAGACGGTCGGGCGCGCGCCACCGCCCAGCCCGTCGGTGCCGCCGGTCACGCTGCGCCAGGTGACGGCACCGGAATTCAGCAATTGCGCGAACGACATGGTCAGCATCAGAAAGGCAACGCCTGAGATGCGCACACAGAAATAGCCGATCAGCGCGGCGGTGAGGCCGGCGAGGATCAGGCCGGCGGCGGCCGCCGCCCAGATCGGCACGCCATATTGCACATTCAGCACCACCGTGCCGTAGGCGCCCATGCCGAAAAACGCCGCGTGGCCGAAGGAGAGCAGGCCGGTATAGCCCAGGATCAGATCGAGGCTCATCGCGAAGATCGCGTAGATCAGCGCCTGGGTGAACAGCCCGGCGAGGTAGTTGTCACCCCACCAGGGCAGCGCGGCGAGGATGGCGAGCACGGCGATCGGCACCAGGCGCCACAGCATCGGCGCGCGCGCGGGGGCGGTGGCCTGGCGGGCCTGCGCGAGGGTGGTCATCAGCCGAGCCTGCGCGTGCCGGCGAGACCGGCCGGCGAGGTCAGCAGCACCAGCACGACAACGACATAGATCAGGAACAGGCTCGCCTGCGGCACATAGGCCTTGCCGAACGTGTCCGCAGCACCCACCAGCAGCGAGCCGATGAAGGCGCTGCGCAGATTGCCCATCCCCCCCACGATGATCACGATGAAGGCGGGGATCAGCACCTCCACATCCATCCCGGGCGCGACACCCAGGATCGGCGCGGCGATCACCCCGGCGAGCGCGGCAAGGCCCGCACCCAGCGCGTAGACGAAGGTGAACAGCGTGGGCACATTCACGCCGAGGCCCTCGGCCACCGGCGCGTTGTCCACGCTGGCGCGCACCATCGCCCCGAGGCGCGAGCGATCGACCAGCAGCCAGAGCAGCACGATCAGGATCAGCCCAAAGCCGATCAGGAACAATCTGTAGGTGGGGAACACACCGTCGAACAGCGGCACCACGCCGGCGAGGAAGGCCGGCGGCTTCAGCGAATGCACATCCGTGCCCCAGATGATCTTCACCAGATCGGCAAAGACGAAGGTGAAGCCGAAGGTCATCAGCACCTGGTGCAGATGGCCGCGCTTGTAGAGCGGGCGCAGGAAGCCGACCTCGAGCAGCGCGCCGATCAGCACCACCGGGATGGGGGCGAGGATCAGTGCGAGCCAGAAACTATGGGTGATCTCAAGGATGGTGAGGGCGAGATA